>CALGAM010000245.1 GCA_937951935.1 uncultured Micromonospora sp.
CGGGCGGGTGTGCCGGGGCCGCGGGTCCGCGACCGTGAAGCCATGAGTTGGTCTCGCGTTTCGCTGCGCCAGGCGTTCCGCTGGCACCCGCCGCTGATGGTCGTCGCCGCCGTCATGGCGGCGCTCGGGGTCGTCTCCCTGGTCGGGCTCCTCGTCGACGACCGGATCCTGGTCGGGGCGCCGATCTGGCTCAAGCCGTTCAAGTTCGCCGTCTCGTTCCTGACCTACGTGGCGACGCTGGCCTGGATGATCTCGCTGATGACGCGCGGCCGGCGGGTCGCCTGGTGGGCCGGAACGGTCGTCGCCGTGACCGGGTTCGTCGAGGTGGGGCTGATCGTCCTGCAGGCCGCCCGGGGCCGGCAGAGCCACTTCAACTTCGCCACGCCCCTGGACACCGCGATCTACGCGCTGATGGCCACCACGATCGCGGTGCTCTACGGCGGCACGCTGGTCCTCGCCGTCCTGCTGCTGCTCCAACGGATGCCCGACCGGGCGACCGCCTGGACCCTGCGGCTCGGTCTGGCGATCGCGATGGTCGGCATGGCCCTCGGCTACCTCATGGTGCTGCCGACCCCCGAGCAGCGGGCCGCCGACGTACGCACCCTGATCGGCGCGCACAGCGTCGGGGTTCCCGACGGCGGACCGGGGCTGCCGATCGTCGGCTGGAGCACCACCGGAGGCGACCTGCGGATCCCCCACTTCGTGGGGATGCACGCCCTGCAGGCGCTGCCGCTGCTCGCGATCGCGCTCGCCGCGCTGGCCGGGCGGTTTGCCCGGCTGCGCGACCCCGACGTACGCCTGCGGCTGACCCTGGTGGCCGCGGCCGGCTACACCGGCCTGGTCGCCCTGGTGACCTGGCAGGCGCTGCGCGGTCAACCGCTGATCCACCCGGACGGCGCCACGCTCGCCGCCGCCGGCCTGCTCGCCGCGCTCACCCTCGGCGGCGCCCTGCTCGCGCTCCGCCGCCGGCCCGCGCCGGCACCGTCGCAGGAGCCCACCCGGGTGGAGGTGTACGCGTGACCGGCCTCCTCTTCGACCTGGTGTTCTGGTTCGCCGCCCCGTTCTGGGCGTTGATGATCCTCGCCCCGACCTGGTCGTGGACCCGCCGGATCGCCAACTCGCCGTGGATCGTCGCACCGCCGCTGCTGGGGTACGCCCTCCTCGCCGTGCCCCGGCTGGACGTCCTGTGGCCGGTGGTGACCACACCCACCCTGGACGGGCTCCAGTCCGCGCTCACCGACCCGGCGGTGGCGGCGGCGGCCTGGGCGCACATGATCGCCTTCGACCTCTTCGTCGGCCGCTGGATGTACCTCGACAGCCGGGACCGCGGGATCCACCCGTTGGTGATGGCGCCGCTGCTGGTGGTGACCATCCTGTTGGCACCCCTCGGCGCCCTCGGCTACCTGCTCCTCCGCGCCGGCCACCAGCTCCTGCGCCCCGGTGGCCCGGTCGCCGGGACGGCCGGGGCGGGCGCGGGCGGGCCGACGTCCGGCGCGGGCGGGGCAACGGCCGACGTGGGCGGGTCGCGGGCCGGCGCGGGCCGGTCGGAGGCGCCCCACCGGCCCCGGGGTGACACCGGCCCGGACGCCTAGGCTGGGCGCCGTGGTCTCCCGCTGGATCTTCCGGCTCTTCGACGACCGGTACGCGTGGCTGCGCCTGACGCTGCTCGCCCTCAGCGGCGTCGGTTTCCTGCTGCTGCGTCCGTATCCGGACGATCCGTACGCCCCCGTGGACTGGGCGTTCGCCCTCGCCGCGATCGTGATCTGCCCGGTCGGGGTGCGGTGGCCGCTGGCCAACGCCCTCATCCTGGTGGTGGTCTTCGGGCTCGCCGGCTGGTTCGGCCAGACCACGCCGATCGTGCCCCAGGTCGGCGCCACCTGGGCCGTCGTGGAGCTGACGTTGCGGGCACCGACCCGGCAGGTGGCCGTCGCCGTGGCGGCGCTGCTGGCGGCGTACCTCGTCAGCTCGCTCGACCGGCTGCCGGCCGCGTGGCTGAACTGGCTCTACGGCGTCACGGTGACGGTGGGGGCGCCGCTGCTGATCGGCATGAACATCCGGGCGAGCCGGCAACTCGCCCGGCAGGCCGAACAGCGGGTGGCGATCGAGGCGGAGGCGGCCCGCGCCAGCGAGCGGGCCGCCATCGCCCGGGAACTGCACGACCTCGTCGCCCACCACGTCGCCTCGATGGTGCTGCGGGTCGGCGTGGCCCGGCACGTGCTGCGCGACACCGACCCCCGGGTCACCGAGGTCTTCGACGACCTGCACGACAGCGGCACCAGCGCCCTGGCGGACCTGCGCCGGCTGGTGGCGGTGTTGCGCGACCCGGCGACCGTCGGCACCAGCCCGGGGTACGTGCCGATCGAGCCGGGCGCGCTGCCGGAGGCGCTGGCGACGACGGTGGACCGGGCGGCCCGGACGGGCCTGACGGTGGACGCCACGATCGACCCGGCGGTGGCCACCCTCGACACGGTACGCGGGCTGGCGATCCTGCGGCTGACCCAGGAGGGTCTGGCCAACGTCGCCAAGCACGCCGGCCCCGGGGCCCGAGCCCGGCTCCTGATAGAGGTGCGCGACGACGCGGTGCACTGCGAGCTCACCGACGAGGGAGCCGGACCGTCGCGCGACCCGCGGCGGCCGGAGCCGGCGGCGACCGGGCCCGGCCACGGGCTGACCGGCATGCGTGAGCGCGTCGAACTGCTCGGTGGCACACTGACCGCCGGCCCGTACGGCTCCGGGTGGCGCCTGCGGACCGTACTGCCGTTGGGGGTGGGCACATGATCCGGGTTCTGCTCGTCGACGACCAGCGGCTGATCCGGGCCGGACTGCGGATGCTCTGCGAGTCCGCCCCGGACATGACCGTGGTGGGCGAGGCCGAGAACGGCCAGCAGGCCATCCGGTTGGCCGAGCAGACGGCGCCGGACGTGGTGCTGATGGACCTGCGGATGCCGGTCGTGGACGGCACGACGGCGACCGCCCGCATCCACGCCAGCCGGCCCGCCGTCCGGGTGGTGGTGCTGACCACCTTCGACGACGACGACCACCTCTTCCCCGCGCTCGCCGCCGGCGCCTGCGGTTTCCTGGTCAAGGACGCCACGCCGGACGAGCTGCTGGCGGCCATTCGCGCCGCGGCCGCCGGGGAGACGCCGTTCAACCCGGGGGTGCTGCGGCGGCTGGTCGACCAGGCGGTACGGGCGCGTCTCGGCCAGACGCCCGCGCCGGCGCTGCCGGAGACCCTCACCGCCCGGGAACGCGAGGTGCTGGCCCTGGTCGGCGCCGGGCTGTCCAACCGTGAGATCGCCGACCGGCTGCACCTCGGGGTGACCACGGTGAAGACGCACGTGACGAGCCTGCTGACCAAGACCGGGGCGCCCAACCGGATCCGTCTGGCGCTGCTGGCCGTACAGTCCGGCCTGGTCCCGGGGGAGTGACCCCGGGTCGCGGGCCGAAGGTCCCGGCGGGCACGGACCGCCGACCCGCCGGGCCGCGGACCGACGCCCCTGCTGCCACACCGTCCGGTGGCGTGGAATCGAGGTGTACCCGGGTGGGTACCCCGCATCGGAACGGGAAACCGACACGAGAGGACGTGGCAGTCATGACCGCGATGGCACTGCGGCAGACTCCGCGGAAGACCGCCCCGGCGGTCGGCTCCGCACCGGCCGAGACAGCCGCGCAGAAGGCGGCCCGGTACGTGTGGGCGGGTGTGCGCCTGGCTCTGGGATGGACGTTCCTGTGGGCCTTCGTCGACAAGCTCTTCGGGCTCGGGTTCGCCACGCCGGGTGACAGGGGTTGGATCGACGGCGGTAGCCCGACCAAGGGTTTCCTCAGTGGATCGGAGGGGCCGTTCGCCGGCTTCTACCACGCCCTCGCGGGCACGGCGTTCGCCAACTGGGCGTTCATGCTCGGCCTGCTCGGCATCGGTCTGGCCCTGACGCTCGGTGTCGGCGTGCGGATCGCCGCGGCCGCCGGAGCACTCCTGTACGTGATGATGTGGTCTGTCGTGCTTCCCCCGCAGACCAACCCGTTCCTGGACGACCACCTCGTCCTCGCCGCGGTCCTCGCCGGGCTGGCGCTGGTCGGGGCCGGCAGGACGCTCGGGTTCGGCGCCTACTGGGAGCGGCTGCCGATCGTCAGGCGGCTGCCCTGGCTGAGGTGACGGCCCACGACGTGATCGGGGCACCGCCGGGCGCGGCGGTGCCCCGGTCGACGTCTGTGGCGTCAGGGGGTGTTTCTGGCGTCCAGATGGTCGGAGTCCCGAATCGTCCGGTCGACGGGCGGGCGGTGCCGCCCCCGTGGCGTTGCCGTCGGGCGCAGGGGGTGATCGGCGTTACTTACCGCTACATGGACGCGACTCGACAGGTTGGTACGGCGATAAGCTCGGCTGGTGGATCCGACGGGGAAACCCGGCGACGGCGACGCGGCGCGTGAGTCTCCGTCGCTGGGGCTGACACCGCTGTCACGGGTACGCCTCGACGAGCTGCTGCAGGAGATGCTCGACCGGGTCGGCGAGGTGGTCGCCAGCCGGGAGCGGCTGCGGGCGCTGTTGGACGCCGTCGTCAGCATCGGCGCCGACCTCGACCTGCCGACCACCCTCCGCCGGATCGTGAAGGCGGCGTGCGAGCTGGCCGACGCCCGTTACGGTGCGCTGGGGGTGATCGGGCCGGACCGGCGGCTGACCGAGTTCGTCACCCACGGCCTCGACCAGGCCGCGCACGCGGCGATCGGCGAACTGCCACACGGTCGCGGTGTCCTGGGGATGCTGATCCTCGACTCGCGCCCGGTGCGGATGTCGGACATCACGCGACACCCGCAGTCCTACGGCTTCCCGCCGAACCACCCGCCGATGCACAGCTTCCTCGGCGTGCCGCTGCTGATCCGCGACCAGGTCTTCGGCAACCTCTACCTGGCCGAGAAGCGGGGCGCGCCGGAGTTCACCGACGACGACGAGCAGATCGTCGTCGCGCTGGCGACCGCCGCCGGGGTGGCGATCGAGAACGCGCGGCTGTACGCGGTGGCCCACCGGCGTGAGCGCTGGCTCGCGGCCACCGCCGAGATCACCAGTGTGCTGCTCGGTGAGGTACGCCGCACCGACGCGCTGGCCCTGGTGGCCCGGCGGGCACGGGAGGTGGCCGAGGCCGAGCTGGTCCTGGTGCTGCTGTACGACGAGGACGAGGGGCTGTTCACCGTCGAGGTCGCCGACGCGGGCGACGGCCCACCGCCGCAGCTCGTGGGCGCGATCCTGCCCGCCGTCGAGACCGCCTTCGCCGCCTCCGTCACCGACGACGAGCTCATGGTGCTCGACAGCCTGGCCAAGGCCGCCCGGTGGCCGGCAGCCGTCACCGACGGACCGGCCGTGGTGTCGCCACTGACCGCCGGCAACACCCTGCACGGCGTGCTGATCGTGGCGTACCCGCCGGGACAGAACCGGAAGACCGACGACGACCTGCCGCTGTTGGCCAGTTTCGCCGGACAGGCCGCGCTGACGATGGAACGGGCCCGGGCACAGGAGGAGCGCGAGCTGCTCGTCGTCCTGGCGGACCGGGAGCGCATCGCCCGGGATCTGCACGACGTGGTGATCCAGCGGCTGTTCGCCACCGGCCTGCAGTTGCAGAGCACGGCGCCGCTGGTGGGGCGCCCCGAGATCAGCAAGCGGATCAACGCCGCCGTGGACGAGCTGGACGCCACGATCCGGGACATCCGGCGGGCGATCTTCGAGCTGCGGACGCCGGTGAGCGCCACACTGCGTACCGAGATCGGTGCGGCGGTCGACTCGGCGGCCGACCTGCTGGGGTTCCGGCCGACGGTGGAGCTGTCCGGCCCGATCGACAGCGCCGTACCGGACGAGGTGGGTCGGGATCTGCTCGCCGTGCTGCAGGAGGCGCTGTCCAACGTCGTCCGGCACGCGCGGGCCAGCCGGGTGACCGTGCGGGTGGCGGTCGACGGCGGCCGGCTCACCCTGGTCGTGTCCGACGACGGCATCGGCCTCGATCCCGCCGCGGCCCGCGGCGGGTTGGTGAACATGCGCAACCGCGCCGTCGACCACGGGGGCGAGTTCGACATCCGGCCGGGTGACCCGTCGGGCACGGTGCTGAGCTGGAGCGTTCCGCTCCGCCCCTGAGTCCGGCCGGTGTCCCGACCGCCTCGCCCCGGCGTCGCCGGCGGCACGGACGGCCCGCGCCGACCGCGCCACGGCCGCGCGACCGCCCGGCGCGCGGGGCAGACAGGCCCGGCCCGGACGGGACGTGTGGCCCTGTTCTCATCGGGCATCCCGGAGCAGCCTTGGGTGGTGGCACTCGCGAGGAAACCGCCATGATCCCCGTCACCTGTCGCATGTCGGCGTCGTCACTTCTCGACCGGCGCGCCACGGCGGGCCCGGCCCACGCGCCCCCGGCCTCCGGGCCGGCCGAGGCGCCGGCGGGTGGGCCGGGACGGCGCCCCGAGCGTGCGGGTCCGGCCGCGCTCGCCGCTGCCGCCGCGCCACCCGCTCACCGGCCTCGGCGAGGCCCAACCGGCCGGAGGAACACCATGAGCAAACCCGGATACACCTACGCTGACCTGCGCCATGCCGTCACCGCAGCCGTCCGGGCGCCGTCGATGCACAACAGCCAGCCGTGGCGCTTCCGGCTCCGTGACGGGGGCATCGAGCTTCTCGTCGACCCGCAACGGCGGCTACCGGTCGGTGACCCCACCGGCTGGGCGGCCCGGATGGGCTGCGGAGCGGCCGTGTTCAACCTCCGGCTCGCGCTGGCCGTCGCCGGCACGCCCGCCGACGTACACCTGCAGCCCTACCTCGCCGAGCCGGAGGTGGTGGCCCGCCTGACCCCGGCCCGGCCGCGGCCGGCCACCCCCACCGAGCAGGCCCTGTACGCGGCCATTCCGCACCGGCACAGCAACCGCGCGCCGTTCTGGCCGACCCCGGTACCCGCCGACGTGCGGTGGCGGCTGCGGGAGGCGGCCCGCGCCGAGGGCGCGTGGCTGGAGATGGTCATCGGCCCGGCCGCGGTCGGCGCCTTCGCCGAGATCGCGCACAGCGCGAACCGCGTACTCAACCGCGATCCCGCCTACCGGGCCGAGATCGCCCGGTGGGTCCGCCACGGCGAGGCCCCCGACGGGGTGCCGGTGGCCGCCGGCGGCCCGGTCGCCGAGCCGCACGACCTGCTTCCGCAGCGGCCGTTCGGGGTGCACACCCGGGCCCCCGGCCGCGACTTCGAGCCCGAGCCGCTCGTGGCCGTCCTCGGCATGCCCGGTGACACCGCCGTCGACCAGATCACCGCCGGCCAGGCGATGCAGCGGGTGCTGCTCACCGCCACCGACGCGCGCCTCGCCGTGTCGCTGCTCTCCCAACCCATCGAGGTGCCCGCCGCACGTGAACAGCTCCGTCTGGCCCTGGGCCGGTCCGGCAGACCGCAGATCGCGATGCGCATCGGGTACGGCCAGCCCGGCTGGCCCACCCCCCGCCGCGACGTCGCGGAGGTGATCGACGCCGAACCCGGGCAACCGTGGACGGCGCCGGCGGCGGATCGGGGACAGCCCGCGAACCAGGTCGGGTGAACGGCGTGGTCAGGGGCGGTAGTCGTCGTGGACCACGACGCGGGAGAACTCGTAGCCGTCCGGGGTACGCCAGTAGTGCAACCGGCGGGCGGCGGCGGACTCCCGTTGCAGCGCCACCCGCCAACACGTCGCGCCGTCGGAGGCGCGGCGAAGGTACGGGCTGCCCGGACCACCGGTGCGCAGTTGGTGCAGGTCGCGTCCGGCGATGTGCTGGACCTGTCCGGTGAGCACCTCGACCACCACGGCGACGACCTTCGCCCGGCTGATGCCCTCCAACTGGTCGACGGAGTCGAGGAAGCCGGGGGCCAGCACGTACGGGGCCAGTGGCTTGGCCGCCTTCTCGGCGGCGGGGATGCGCTGCGCCCACTCACAGGTGACCTCGAAGCGGAACTGCTCCTCCGGGTCGAGGAAGAGCGGCCCGGCCACGGGTGCCGGCTGGTCGGCGCGACTCTGCGCGGCCTTGAGCTGCTTGGCCAGTCGCTGCCGTGCCAGGTCGGCGCCACGGTAACGGGTCTGCAGCTGCTCGATGGCCCGGGTCGCCCGGGCGAGCTCCGCCTCCAGTTCGGCGGCGCGGGCCCGCAGGACCGCCAGCTCGCCGGCGAGGGCCTTGCGGGTCGCCCGCTCGGCCGCCAACTCGTTGCCCAGCCGTACGAGGCGCGCCTTCTCCCCCGCGGACACCGTGTCGGCACGCTGCCCACCCGCCGCCCGCTGGGTCGGGGCGAGCCGCCGGGCCAGGTCCAACGGCGTCGGCTGTCGCGGCGCCACGTTCGGTGCGACGGGTAGCGGCGGAGCCGGCAGCGGCGGCGAGGAGGCCGGTGCCGAGGGTGCCGCGGCCGAGGACTGCGGGTCGGGCGGGCGCAGCCACGGCGGCCCGCCCGGAAGCAGACTCGGCGCCGGCTTCGGCTCCTCCTCGTCGTCGACGTCGTCCAGCCGCAGGCGCACCGGATCGATCGAGACGAGCCGACAGGCCACCGTTTCCCCGACGGTGAACAGGCCGCTCATCCGGTCCTTCGGGTTGCTGGTGACCGCGTCCCGGCCGACGGCGACCGCCAGCCCGGGCAACAGCCGAACGGTGACCATGTCGTCGGCCACGGCCGTCACCTCGGCCAGCACCACGTCACCGAGGCGATACGCCTCGCGCACACCCGCCAGGGCGCTGGCGGGGTCGGTGAACCGCAGCGCGGCCCGCAGGTCCAGGCGGCGTGAGACGGGGTCGTAGCTGCCCTCGACCCGCTGCCCCCTGACCAGCAGCCGGTCCAGCGGGACGTTGGGGACGGTCAGCTCCTCCCACACCGTCGCCATCGACGTGTCGTCCAGCGTCACCAGCGCCCGCGACCCGATGACGCCCTGCACCCGCCCCGACCGCTGCTGGGCTCCCGCACGTGTACGGGGCTCGACCAGTCCGGCCGCCAGCGCCGCCTGCAGCGCGTCGCTGATCAACTGGTCGGTGATCCGCTTGCGGTCGTGGGGCGAGTAGGCGAACCGCAACCTGCTCTGCCCGGGGTCGTGCACCCAACCGAGGTCCACCGGGTAGACCCGTCCGGCACCCCCGTAGACCTGGGTCAGGGGAGGCATCGCCCGGGAGAACGCCCACGAGACGTCGCTCGTGGGCATCAGGACCACCTCGGCCAGGCCGCCGACCGCCTCCTTGATCTCCTCCGGATCGCCGAACGGCTCGTCGTACCCCGCCGGGATCGTCAGCACCACGACAGGCCACCGCCGCCCGGGCGTCTGCAACCGGTGCGCGAGCTCGCTGGCCTCGGCCTCGGAGGTGATGCGGCGCACCGTCGGTGGCGGTACGGCAGCGCCGGCCACCTGGGTGATGCCCGACTGCCCCATCAGACCAACCTCCTACCGCGGGAGTTGCGAGGATCCCACCGTCTTGAGATCGCCGCGCGCGCGAGATTCGCCGGCGGTCGAGAAGCTCCTACGGGACACAACCCGCCGGTCACAGCGCAGCAACGCCCCTCAGCGTAAGCGCGGCCGTCCCGTTATCCAGCGGCGCTTCGGCTTCCGCCGCAGGTCGTGCCGCCGGTGCCGGGGCGTCTCGGGGTGGTCGACGCCGTCCCGACGGCCCCGCCGGCCCCGACCGGCAGGCGATCGGGGCCGGCGGACGAGAGGCCGTCGTTCTCAGACGCGGGCGGTCATGCGCGGGTGGTGGCGTTGGTGGCGGCCCGCCGGCGGGCCGCCACCAACGCCGGCTCATGCCGCACCGCCCAGTCGGCGAGTGCGGACAGCGGCGGCAGCAGGCTCTCCCCCAGCGGCGTGAGCCGGTAGTCGACGCTCGGCGGCGTGGTCTCGTACACCGTCCGCAGGACCAGACCGCCCGCCTCCAGACGGCGCAGCGTACGGGTCAGCATCCGCTGGCTGACGCCCTCGATGCTGCGGTGCAGCTCGTTGAAGCGGTACGGCCGCCGGCCCAACAACACCAGGACCACGAGCGACCACCGGTCACCGACCAGGCGCAGGACCTCCGTGACCGGGCACCTGTCGTACTCCTCCACCGGAACCGGGGTGGGCAGGAAGCTTCCCACCACGGAGGGAACATCGGTGTTCGCAGGCGACATACGACTGCCTTCTTCCCTGGATCCCGTACCCGGGTCGATGATGGTCACGTTCCCGAGTCGCGGTGTGACGAGGTGGAGCGGCGCCGGCCGTCGGCAGGGCTGGCCAGGTGACACCGCGGACTGCGACACCGCAGACCGCAGCACCCGCGATACCCGCAGCATCGCGATCGTATAGGAGGTCGGGTGCCCGTCACGGTCATCAGCGGCGGTACCGACGGAATGGGACGGGCGTTGCTCCAGGCCCGGCTCGCCCGCGGTGACGACGTCGTCGCCATCGGGAGCAACCCGGACAAGGGGCGGGCGATTCAGGCCCTGTCGCCACGCGTCCACTTTCTCCGGACCGATCTCAGCTCCGTCGCCGCGACCCGGAAGACGATCGAGGTCATCAAGGAACGCTGGCCGGTGGTCGACGCGCTGGCCCTGTTCGCCAACCGGCAGGCCCCTCGGCGGATCCAGACCTCCGAAGGGCTGGAGCAGACCTTCGCCCTCTACTACCTGAGCCGGTACCTGCTCTGTCACGGGCTGCGGGAGGCGCTGGACCGCGCCGACCACCCGGTGATCGTCAACGTCGCCGGCGTCGGCATCACCAGGGGCACGATCCGCTGGGACGACCTGCAGCTGGAGTCGCGGTACCGGATGATCGACGCCCAGCTCCAGGCGGGCCGCGCCAACGACCTGCTCGGGGTGGACTTCGCCGAGAACTCCGGCTCGCGCGCCCGGTACGTTCTCTACCACCCGGGCTTCACCAGAAGCGGCGACCTGACCCCACTGCCGGCGCCCGTGCGCGCGGCGATCCGCGCGGCGGCGGTGTTCGCACGACCGGTCGAGAGGTCCGTCGCCCCGATCGTCGAGTGGATCGACCATCCGCCGGCCGCCGCGTTGACCGCCAGCGACCGCGGAAGGCCGGTGCCGCCGAGCAGCCCCACCCTGGACCCGGCGGCTGCCCGTCGGCTCGCCGCCGTCACCGCCGAGCTGTTGACCCGTCTCGCCGCGACGAACGGCTCGTGACCACGCGGGCCGCCGCCGAGCGGCCTGGCGTCCCGCCGTGGGGTCGGACGGGAACGAGGCGGTCGAGGTGGCGAGCATGACCGGGTACGGCCTGGTGACATCCGTCCACACCGGCCCGGTGTCGCGCGGCACCGCCTCGCCGGCCGACTCGCCACCGGCATCGTGCACCACGACGGTCCGCCCATCGACGACAATGTTTTCGTGCCGTTCGGGGGCCGCAGCGTCCGGCACCGGCCACCGGCACGGCGGCGGGCAGAACCAGCAAGAGTTCACCCGGTGGCAGTGGCTGACGGTGCCGACGGCGGTCGGCTCGGACACCTGACCGGAGGAATCGTGCCGACGACGGTGGATTACCGCAAGGACGGCAGGCGTGCGACCATCACGCTGAACCGCCCGGAGGTCCTCAACGCGATGAACCTCCGCATGCACGAGGAGCTGGCGGAGGTCTGGGACGATTTCGAACGGGACGACGACATCTGGGTCGGCGTGCTCACGGGCGCCGGCGACCGGGCGTTCTCCGTCGGCCAGGATCTCAAGGAGCTGGCGGCACGAACGGCGGACGGACAGGCGCCGCCCTCGACGTTCGGCAGTCGGGGCAAGCCCGGATGGCCGCGGCTGACCGAGCGGTTCGGGCTCACCAAGCCGCTGGTGGCCCGGGTCAGGGGGTACGCGTTGGGCGGCGGGTTCGAGTTGGCCCTCGCCTGTGATCTGATCATCGCCTCCGACGACGCACGGTTCGGACTCCCCGAGGCTCGGCTGGGGCTGATCGCGGGCGCGGGAGGAGTCTTCCGGCTCACCCGGCAGATGCCGCCGCGCACGGCACTCGGCTATCTCATGACCGGGCGGCAGCTGACCGCCCAGCGCGCCTACGAGCTGGGACTGGTCAACGAGGTGGTTCCGGCGGCCGAGCTCGACGCCTGCGTGGACGCCTGGGTCGCCGACATCCTCGCCTGTGCGCCACTGGCGGTCCGGGCCGTCAAGGAGGCCGCTCTCGCCTCCGCCCACCTCTCACTCGAACAGGCGTTCGCCACCCGGTACCCCGCCGAGGAGCGCCGCATGTTCAGCGAGGACGCCAAGGAGGGGCCCCGGGCCTTCGTGGAGAAGCGCCCACCCCGCTGGCAGGGGCGTTGAACGCCCCGGCCCGGACGGCCGTCACCGGCCGTTGTCGGGCCTTCCTCAACCGCGGGAACCGGCGCTCCGCGCAGCCCCAACCGGCAGCTCCCCCACCGGTACCCGGCTGATCCTCGTGAGGGTGTCCGGTGGACACACCGATCGACGACAGACCGGGCTGCCTGTCCGATGCCTGACGTTGGGGTCGGAAAAAGGTCAGGGGCGGCCGTTACCGGCCGCCCCTGACCTGTTCTCGCTGGTGCGCCGCCAGGGACTCGAACCCCGAACCCGCGGATTAAGAGTCCG
>CALGAM010000246.1 GCA_937951935.1 uncultured Micromonospora sp.
CTACCGGTAGTTGACGGGGACCTCGGACGAGCCGGGCTCGGGCCAACCACCGCCCGGAGCGACATCGCAGTAGGGATGGCTCTCGGTCCGGCTCTCGTCGATTCCCGCGGGGATTCCGGGGTCGCGCGGCCGCAGCACGAGCACGTCGGCCGACGACGCCGGATGGCCCCAGCATGGACGTCGCGTGCGGCGGGGACGGTGGGTGCGGTGGTGGGACCGTCCGTCGCACCGCCACACCCGGCAGGTGGTGGTGTGTGAGCGGGGGTGCCGGGTTGCCCGCCGCGGCGGCGGGCGGTCCGAAGGTGACGGTTTCCTCTATCCTTCGCAGGGTGACCGGCCCACCACGTGGGGCCAGGGCCGGTGAGCCTGCGCTGGTGTCCATGTCCGGGCCAGCGACAGCAGCGAGTGGGGGAGGGATCGCATGGCCAGCATCGAGGAAGTCAAGGCGGCGCTCATGCAGGCCGCCGAGCAGAGCAACAACGCTCTCAACCAGATCCGCTCCGCCGCCGAGCAGACCGAGCAGGTTCTCACCCGTCTCCGGGCCGTCGCCGCCGGCACCGGTCACCCGAAGGTCACCGAGGCCATCCAACGTGCCGAGCAGACCAAACAGCGCCTCAGCGAGGCAGCCACCCTGATCCAGGGCAGCGGCCTCGCCGCCCGCGAGTACGTCAGCGTCCTGGGCTGAGCGGACCCGCGGCCGGGTACGCGGACGCGTGTCGACGGGCGTCGCCGCCCGAGGGCGCGGCCCGCGGCCGAGGCAACGGGGCCGCCTCGGGGAGGGCGGTGGCTCGACGCGGGAAGTCCCGGGACCGGGCGGCCTCCACCCCGCCCGGCTCGGCCAGGCCCGTCACTGCGGGTCGGGGGTGCCGTGCTCCCAGACGCAGGGCGATCCGCCGGTGAGGTAGATGTCGACGTCACCCGAGTCCCGGTTCCACACGGCGATGTTGATCCGGAACCCGTCCTCGGGATGTTCGACGACCAACCGCGGATCGCGGGCGTCCCGCATGTCGTCGACGACCCGGTAACCGCGTCGGCCCCAGTACTCCGCCAGTCTCGGCAGCGCCTGGTCCGCCGGCCAGCCCGCCGGGAAGGTCACCTCGTACCGCTTCTCGTAGAAGACCCGACCGGCCGGGCCGCCGTCCGTCGGGTCGTCGCACGGCAGCGTGCCCGCCGGACCGAAGGCCTCCAGCCTGGCTCCGGGAGGAAGCTGTCCGTACGCCTCCTGGAGAAGCTCCTCCACCCGCTGGGCCGCCTGCTCGGCGGTCATGGTCGGTTGCATGCCCCGTTCCTCCTGACACCCCGTGAGGGCCAGCCCGGTGACGATCGCCACCAGCAGCGTCCGGCGCCAGCCTTCCCCGGCCATCAGTCGACCTTGTCCGTCTGGCCGGTGACGATCAGCGCGATGTTCCGGCGGGCCCGGTTGCCGTCGTCCCAGTACGCCGAGTGGGTCTTGGCCTCGTTGTTCGGGTCGCCCGGGTCGCTGCTGAAGACCCGTCCGCCGAAGTCCTTCCTGGTCGGGTCGTTGCCGTGCAGGATGTCCCAGTCCGGCACCCGCTTGATGATGTCGTGCTCGGCCCGGGTGGCCCAGACCTCCGAGGTCGGTACCCCCTTCAGGTCACTCGCCGAGTTGGTGTCCACCCCGGGTGAACCGACGAAGATCAGCGCGTCGGCGTTGATGCCGTTCCCCTGCTGCGCGGTGTGCCCGATCACCGTCGAACCGTAGCTGTGCCCCAGCACCACGTTACGGGACGGCTCACCCTCGTGGGTCACCCGCAACCCGTCCTGGAACCGGTCCAGCTTCGGGGCGCCGTCCTTGGCCGAACCGTCGAACGGCGCGTTCCAGACGACCGAGTCCGGCGCGTCGTAGCCGAGCCACATGATCGAGGCTGTCTCCGCCGACGGGTCGGCCATCCGCGCGTCGGTGGCCATGTGGTCGGCCCGCGCGATGTCGCCACCGACCTTCGACAGCTCCGCCCCGGTCCCCGGCACGTACGTCAGCACGTTGTCCGCCGTGTCCGGGTTGCCGACCGAGACGATCGCCCTGCCGTCGCCCTCCGTGGACAGTCCGATGAGGTACGCCCGGGGTTTGTGGGGATCCTCCAGCCGGGAGCTGATCGCGTCCAGTCCACGCAGGGTGCGGTTGATCTGCTCGCGTTCCTCCTTGATCCGGTCGAGTTCGGCGAGCGCGGCACCGAGCTTGTTCGGCTCACCCGGATACAGCTCGGCACCCCGGCCCTGCTCGATCATCGAGCGGATGTACGCCTCCCGGGCGTCCAGCTCCTCGCGCCGGGCGGTGAGGCGGTCCTGTTCCCGGTCCAGCATGATGCGGTTGGCGACGTCCCGGCTCGCCACCGGCACCCCGTCGAGGGCGCCGATCAGCTCCGGGTACTCCGCCACCACGTACCGCCGCTGCGCCGGGGTCAGGGAGTCCCACCACCGCTTCACCGCGGCCGGGTCGGTTCCCGGGGCCGGGACACGTGACCGGTCCACCCGGGACATCGGGGTGCCGGATGCGGTGGCGGTGTTCTCCGCGATGGCCTGCGCGGCCCTCGCGTCCAGCTCGGCGGCCTCCCGCAGGAGGGCGTCGCGCTGCCACACCAGTTGGGACACCGAGCGGGCCGTCCACTCGTCGGAGTGCGCCGGGTCCACCGTCATCGACCCGTCCGGGTTGACGGTGACGTGGGCACGCCGTGCCTGCGCCACCAGGTCCTGCGCCCGGGCGCGCAGCTCCGACACGTCGTTGGCGTGCTGCGCCAGGGTCTGCGCGATCGTCAGGACCGGCGGGAACGCGGTGTCCAACTCCCTGCGCAACCCGTCGCAGTGGTCCCGCGCCCTCGTCGCCGCCGGCCCGGACTCCCACACGTCCGGGATCTTCCGCACCGACAGCGCGACCGCGTCCGCCCGGTCGTCCGTCGACCGGCCCAACTGGTCCCACGCCGCCGCCGCCCTGCGCCACACCTCCGGGTCGGCGTTCAGGAGCATCTCGAAGCTGATCCCGCTCACGCCGCCCTCACTCGCCACGCCCCGCGGCGGGTCGGCAGGCGCCTCACCGCGCCCGGACCCGGCCGTGTCGCTGGCCCGCCCGCTCGTCCGAGCCCTGGTAGTTGTTCGCGGCGTCGATCAGTGACTGCCCCGCCGCCTCGATCCGACCGGCGAGTCCGGTCAGGTACGTCTCCCAGCCGTCGGACGCCCGCCGGGCCGCGTCCGCGGTGGCCCAGCCGGAGGCGGCGCCACCTGGCACCAACTGCCCCTCGACCGACCTGACGTTCCGCGTCAGCTCGGCGCCGTGCCCGACGATCTCTCCGCCCAGTGACCGCAACCCGGGCACGTTCACCCGTACCGGTTGGCCCAACTCGTCTCCCCCGTCCACCTCAGACCGGCAAGACCCGATCCGGACGACACCGCCCGAACACAGTTGATCGACGAATATACCAACCGGACGCCAGGGCGGGTGCGACGGCAGAGTCACCGGGTCGGCGGACCGCCGAGGTCCGTGCGCGACGCGCGCTCGCTGACCGGCGTCACGCCCCCGGCCAGCGGTTTCGGCGGCGGGATGCCCCCGGGCACCGATCCGTGGCGCCCCTCCCGCCCGCCGGTCGGGTCACTGGCGCATGTCCATCGACATCTGGAGGGCGCGCCGGGCCTGCTCCCGGGCCTCGTCGGTGATGTCTGGCTTGGGCTTGCTGGGCTTTGCCGCCATGGGGCAACTCCTTCCAGGGGCAGGTGGCGCGGCACGACCGCCGCCACCGCGACGGGTCCTACGAGACGGCCTCGCCGGCGGATCCGGGGTTACCGGACGATGCGCGGCCAGGCAGCGTGAGCCCGGGTCGGTTGACCCTGGAGATGGGCGATCTGCGCGGCTGCCGGGCAGGCCGGCTCGGGTGGAGCGGCGGCCCGGACCCAGGGATCTCTCTCAACCCTAGGTATCGTTCAGTTCCGCTACCCAAGTTATCGTTCAGGTCCACATCCTGTACCGCGTTCCCGACATCCGGGAAACCCGCCGGCGTCACCCCACGTCCCCGGGCTGCTGGACCGGCCCCGACCGAACCAGGCGGGGTCGTCCGCCCCGCCACGGTGGCCACAACCGCGTGGGCCACCGCGCCGCGGGCGGCGGCCCTCGCACGCCGGGCGGCGCGACGCGTCACGCCCGCCCGACGCTCACCGTGCGAAGAAGTGCCACCCCACCCACCACCAGAAGCCGATGACCGCGATCCGGCCGACCGGTACCGGGCCGACCTCGTACCGCATCACGTACGCGCAGACGTCACCGAGGGTCGGGATCCGGGAGTTCTCCCGGCGGGCAGCCCACTCCAGGACCGCGAAGAGCACCAGTGCCGTCAGAAATCCGGTGATCGCGACCACCCTCATCGGCGCACCAACCCCCAGAACGCCCACAGCCAGGCGAAGTACGCGGTGGAGCGGGCGGTCGCGCCCTCCAGGAGCGGATCGGCGAGCTTGGAGAAGGTCGGGAACTCGTCCCGGGAACCGAGCAGGAAGGTGGCCGCCTCGAACACGCCGAAGACGAGGGCCGGCAGCAGCCACCAGGACGCGCTGGCGGAGATCCCCCGGGGCACGGCGCGCCGGGGGATCCGGTGGGACAACCCCAGCCAGGCGAGTGCCCCGCCCAGCCCGATCGTGTAGAGGTTCGCCGCGGTCGAGAAGGAGGGAAGCTGACCACCTATCAGGGAGAGAAAGGCGAGGATCGGGACCGAGAAGACCGGTCGGTCCCAGGCCCGGGGCACGTCGGCAGAGAGCTCCGGTTGTTGGTCCATCAACCGATTGTCACCGTGCCGGCGCCGAGCGAAAAGCTCAACGCCGGCACGGTCATGACTGATCCTGCGGCTTTGCGCCGGTACGGCCCGTCCCGGCCTCGCGTTCGGAACCGGTCCGGCCCGCGTCGCCGCCGCCCTCCGGTCCCGGCGTGGTGCCGGACGCCTCGTCACCGACCCCGCGCGCCAGCTCGGCCCGGATCGCCGCGACGATGTCCGGGATCGCGCCGTACGCGGTGAAACCCGCCGCCAACCGGTGGCCGCCGCCGCCCAGCGCCACCGCCACCCGGCTGACGTCCGTGGCGCCCCTGCTGCGCATCGAGACCGCCCACTCCGCCTCGGCGACCTGCTTGAGCACGAAGCTCACATCGGCCTCCGCGGTACAGCGGACCGAGTCGATCAGCGGCTCCAGGGTGTACGGCCGCTGTCCGTGTCGGGCCAGGTCCTCCAGGGTGGCGTACGTCCAGACCATGCCCCGGCCGCCCGCCGCCGCCGGTTCCAGCTCGGTACGCGCCAGCACGTCGCCGTAGAGCCGGACCGCGCCGTACGGCCGTGTGTCGAAGATCCGCCGGGCGATCTCCCCGGGCCGGATACCGGTGGCGAGCAACCGCGCGGCCATCTCGTGCACCGCCGGGGTGGTCATGTCGAAGCGGAACGAGCCGGTGTCGGTGACCAGCGCGATGTACAGGCACTCGGCGATCTCCCGGTCGAGCGGCGCGCCGAGCCGGTCGAGCAGCTGTTCCACCACCACCGAGGTGGCGGCGGCCTCCGGGTCGACCAGGTGGATCCCGCCGAAGCGGGTGTTCGAGGCGTGGTGGTCGAGCACCAGGGCCGTGGTGCCGGGCCGCTCCAGGCGGTCGGCCAGCTCGCCGAGCCGGGAGGCCGCGGCGACGTCGAAGCAGATCACCAGCTCCGGGTCGGGGTACGCCTCGCCCGCCGGTACCAGCAGGTCGAGTCCGGGCATGGTCTGGAACGGCTCCGGCACCTCCGGCCGGCCGGGAAAGGTGGCCTGGAGTTGCCGCACGCCGAGCCGGCGTAGCCCCAGTCCGAAGCCGAGCATGCTGCCCAGCGCGTCGCCGTCCGGATTGACGTGGCAGACGAGCAGCACCCGGCCGTCGGCGGACAGCTGGCTGACCGCCGACACGGCCGCGGCCCAGTCCTCATCCGTCGGCTGCCCCGCCGTGGGCGGCGGGACGTCGGCGAGCAGGGCGCCGCCGGTCACCGCCGATCACCGGACGTGCCGGTGGACGGGGTGTCCTCGTCACCCTCGTCGTTCCTGTCGTTCCTGTCCAGCCGGTAGGGCTGCGGCTCGCCCGCGTACTCCGCCTGGGCCGCCAGTCGCTGCACCTCCGCGTCCGCGTTCCGGGCCGCCGCCAGCAGGTCGTCGATGTGCTTGGCCTGCTCCTGCACGTTGTCACGGACGAACGACAGGGACGGCGAGTGGCGCAGTCCGAGGGCCTTGCCGACCGTGCTGCGCAGAAGCCCCTTCGCGCTCTCCAGCGCGGCGGCGGTGGACGCCTGCTCGGTGGCGTCGCCGAGCACGGTGTAGTAGACCGTGGCATCCCGCAGGTCGGGCGTCATCCGGGCGTCGGTGATGGTGATCATGCCGAGTCGCGGATCCTTGATCTGGGTACGCACGACCGAAGCCACCAACTCCCGCACGCGTTCCGCGTGCCGGCGCACCCGGGCCGGGTCCGTCATCTCCACACCTCCACGGCGTCCTGCTTCCGGGCCGGACCGACGGCGCCGACGCGCCGTGGCCGGACCGGCCGACCTGGTGAACACTACCCGCGTGGCGGCGGGTCGTGCCGCCGCCGTCGCCATCCGCCGCACCGACCGGCGGCACGGCCCTCCTGTCGTCCCCTCCGGCGACTCAGTCATCCTCTCCGTGCAGACGCCGTCGGACGCTGAGCAGCTCGACCTCGGGTCGGCCAGCCACGAGCCGCTCGCAGGCGTCCAGCACCTCGCCGACGTGGCGTGCCTCGGAGGCGACCAACGCGACCCCGATCTGGGCCCGGCCGTACAGGTCGAGGGCGCCCACCTCGGCAGCGGAGACCTCGAACCGGCGCAGGGCGGCGACGATGGGGCGGACGTACGATCTCTTCGCCTTCAGCGAACGCGAGTCTCCGGGCAGCAGGAGATCGAAAACCGCGGTTCCGGTGTACACGGCGGGAAGGTTACGCCATCACGTCCACCTGATCATCGCCCTTCCGGGCGTCTGTCGTGGCCGGCGGGCGTCTGCCGGACACGACAGACGGACGGGACCGGGCCGTTCGGTGACCCGGTCGCGAAGATGCCGGTGGCCGGGGCCACCCGGCCCCGGCCACCGGCGACGACCCGCTCAGGTGCGCGGCTTCTCGCGCATCTCGAACGTCTCGATGATGTCGCCGATCTGGATGTTGTTGAAGTTGCTCAACGTCAGACCGCACTCGAAGCCCTCGCGGACCTCGGTGACATCGTCCTTGAACCGCTTGAGCGAGCCGATCGTGAGGTTGTCGGCCACGACCGTCCCGTCGCGCAGCAGCCGCGCCTTGGCGTTGCGACGGATGACCCCGGAGCGGACGATACACCCGGCGATGTTGCCGACCTTGGACGAGCGGAAGATGTCACGGATCTCCGCGCTGCCCAGCTCGACCTCCTCGAACTCCGGCTTGAGCAGGCCCTTGAGCGCCGCGTCGATCTCCTCCAGGGCCTGGTAGATGACGGTGTAGTACCGGATCTCCACGCCCTCGCGTTCGGCGATCTCCCGGACCCGGTTGGAGGCCCGGACGTTGAACCCGATGATGGTGACCGCCTCGGACGAGGCGCTGGCCAGCATCACGTCGCTCTCGGTGATCGCACCGACGCCCCGGTGGATGATCCGCAGCTGGACCTCGTCCGGGATGTCGAGCTTGAACAGCGCGTCCTCCAGGGCCTCGACCGAGCCGGAGCCGTCACCCTTGAGCACCAGGTTGAGCGAGGTCTTCTCGCCCTCCCGGAGCTGCTCCATGATCGTCTCCAGGCTGGGCCGCCGCTGGGAGTTGGCGAAGCTCGCCGCCCGCCGCCGCGCCTGCCGCTGCTCGGCGATCTGCCGGACCGTACGGTCGTCCGCGGCCGCCAGGAAGCTGTCACCCGCACCCGGCACCGCGGTCAGGCCGAGGACCATGACCGGCCGGGACGGACCGGCCTCGGCGACCGGCTTGCCGTTCTCGTCGAACATGGCCCGGACCCGCCCGTGCGCCCCACCGGCGACGATCGAGTCGCCGGCCCGCAGGGTGCCCTTCTGCACGAGCACGGTCGCCACCGCACCACGGCCCTTGTCCAGGTGCGCCTCGATCGCCACACCCTGCGCCGGCCCGTCGACCGGGGCGGTCAGCTCCAGCGTCGCGTCCGCCGTGAGCAGGACGGCCTCGAGGAGGTTCTCGATGCCGATACCGGGCTTGGCCGCCACGTCGACGAACATCGTGTCGCCGCCGTACTCCTCGGCGACCAGGCCGTACTCGGTCAGCTGCTGGCGGACCTTGGCCGGGTTCGCCTCGGGCTTGTCGATCTTGTTGACCGCCACCACGATCGGCACGTTGGCCGCCTTGGCGTGGTTCAGCGCCTCGATCGTCTGCGGCATGACGCCGTCGTCGGCGGCGACCACGAGGATGACGATGTCGGTCACCTGGGCACCGCGGGCACGCATGGCGGTGAACGCCTCGTGACCCGGGGTGTCGATGAAGGTGATCGCCCGCTCCTGGCCCTCGTGCGGCACGTGGACCTGGTACGCACCGATGTGCTGGGTGATGCCGCCGGCCTCGCCCTCGACGACGTTCGCCTTGCGGATCGCGTCGAGCAGCTTGGTCTTGCCGTGGTCGACGTGGCCCATGACGGTCACCACCGGCGGGCGGGTGACCAGGCGGTCCGAGTCGACCTCGGCGTCAAGGTCGATGTTGAACTGTGCCAGCAGCTCGCGGTCCTCGTCCTCGGGGCTGACGATCTGCACGTCGAAGCCGAGGTGCTCGCCGAGGAGCATGAGGGTGTCGTCGGAGCAGGACTGGGTCGCGGTGACCATCTCGCCCAGGTTGAACATCTCCTGGACCAGCGAACCCGGGTTCGCGTCGATCTTGTCCGCGAAGTCCGACAGCGACGCACCGCGCGGCAGCCGGATGACCTGGCCGTTACCGCGGGGGGCACCCGAGCTCATGGTCGGCGCCGACAGGTTGTCGAATTCCTGTCTGCGCTGCTTCTTGGACTTGCGACCCCGGGTCGGTCGGCCACCCGGACGCCCGAAGGCACCCGCCGCACCGCCGCCACGGCCACGGCCGCCACCGCCACCGCGGCCCGCGCCACCGGCCGGGGCGCCGCCGCGGAAGCCACCGCCACCGGGACCACCCCGGAAGCCACCACCGCCGCCACCGCCGCGGAACCCACCACCGGCGGGAGCACCCCGGAAGCCACCGCCACCGCCGCCGCCGGGCCTACCGGCACCACCCGGCGCGGGGCGGCCCGGAGCACCGGGACGGCCGGGACGCTGCGCCGGCATGGAGGCGGGACTGGGCCGGGGCGGCATCGAGGCCGGGCTCGGCCGCGGCGGCATGTTGGCCGGGCTGGGCCGCGGGCCGCCGGGCGGGGTCGGACGCGGTCCACCCGGGGTGATGCCGAAGGGGTTGTTGCCGTCGCTACGCGCCGGTGGACGGGCAGCGGGCCGGCCCGGGCC
>CALGAM010000247.1 GCA_937951935.1 uncultured Micromonospora sp.
ACGTCATCCGGAAGGTCGGACACGTAACACTCCTGCGGAAACTCCGGTTAACCAGGGTGGTCAGTCAGCCAAGGGTGGTCAGGTCAGCATCGCAGCACCGAGTGCGGAGCTTCCGGGGGGACGAGTGACGCTGCGCGGACGGTTGACCGGCGCGTTCCTCGCCGTCGTTCTCGGGCCGGTGCTGCTCGGAGCGCTCTTCGCGGCCGGCACGATCGCCTCGGTCAGCCGACACCAGGCCGAGGAGCGGCTCCATCTGGCCGCGACGACCATCCGCACCTCGATCACCGCGCTCTGCCAGCAGCTGTACGCCGCCGCGGGCACCGTCGCGCTGCTCGGCGACCCGGCGAGCCGGGCCGGTACGGCCGGCCAGCTGGTCCTGCAGGGAGTGGCCGGGGCCATGATGATCACCAATCCGGGTGGTGTGGTCACCTTCGTGACCCCGGGCGCTCCGGCGCGGCCCTGGGCGCCCTGCGGGGGGCAGGTGGCCCCGGAGAGCACACCCCGGGCGCTCGCGGCCCGGGTGGAGCTGCGCAGCCGCACCGGGGACCTGGTCGGCGCGGTCTGGGCCGCCCAGCCGCTCGACGCCGCCTTCATCCGCCGACTGGCGGCGACCAGCGGGGCGGCGGTGACCCTGCTGCGCGACCCCCCGCCGGGCGGCGGCGGGGACTCCGGTGCCGGCCCGGCCCGGAGGCCGACCCCGTCGTCGGTCGCTCCGCCCACCGCGCCGCCCGCCGGTCCGGACGGCGTACCCGGTGCATCGGTGGCGGCGACGACCCCGGCGTCCGCCTCCGGATCGGTCGGGGTCGGGGAGGTCACCGGGCCGGACCTGGCGGACGGACCGGGCCCCGGGCAGGTCACCGAGCAGAGCACCGAGTCGCTGAGCGCGCGGGCCGGGGTCCTCGCCGCCGCCCAGCGGATCTCCGGCGACGCGGTCGCCCGGACCGACGGCGGTCGGTACGTGCGGCGCGTCGGCCCGTCACCCGGCCAGCCCCTGCCGCTGGTCGTCTCGGTTCCCCGCGACCTGCCGGCGGCCCGGTACGCGGTCCTCGGCACGGTCGCCCTGGCCGCCGGACTGATCGCCGCGCAGGTGGCCTGGCGGCTGGCACGCGCGACCACACGGCCGCTGACCGAACTGGTCTCGGCCGCCGACCGGGTGGCCGGCGGGGACCTGGCGACCCGGATGCCGGTGCGGGCCCCGGACGAGGTCGGACGGCTTGCCGACAACTTCAACCGGGTGACCCGCAGGACCCAGTGGTACCGGAGGGCGCTGAGCACCAGCCGGCACCAGTTGCGCGACCAGCTCACCGTCCTCGGCGACACCCTGGCCAGTACCCACGACCTGGACCGCATCCTGCGGGTGGTCCTGCGTTCCGCGATCGCCGCCACCGGCGCCCGCGGCGGCGCCGTCCTGCTGCTCGACCCGGACAGCGGCGACCTGGTCGGTCAGGGCGCCGGCGGGCTCGACGAGTGCCTCGCGGCCCGGGCCCTGCCGGCTCCTCCGGTCGACGGCGCGCGACCGGCCGATCCACCGGACACGCCACCCGTTCCCGGCGTGCTGCGGGTGCCGCTCGGCCGTGGACTGCTGGGCACGGTCGCGGCCAGCGGCCAGCCTCGTCGGGGCAGGCTGGACCGGGACGGGCCGCCGCTGGACCCGTCCGAGCCGCGCTGCCGAACCTACGTCGTGGTGCCGTTCCCGGCGCCGGTCGGGGACGGCGGCCCTGGGGCTCCGGTGCGCGAGGCCGGGGGCGAGACCCCGGCCGGCGTGGACCGGGCCGGCACGGGCCCCGACGGGGCGTGCGTGGACGTCGCCGGCCCTCGGCCCAGGCCGGCGGTGGGCGGCGGGACGTCCGTACCGACGCTGGGCGTCCTCGCCCTGTACGACCGGCTCGGCGCCGACGAGTTCGACGACGCCGACCTGGCCACGCTGCGGTCCCTCGCCGGTCGCGCCGCGGTGGCGGTGGACAACGTCCGGGCGCACGAGGAGGTGCAGCGGCTGTCCCTGACCGATCCGCTCACCGGGTTGTGGAACTACCGGTGCCTCACGGAGTCGATCCGGCGGGAGATCGAACGGGCCGCCCGGTTCGGTCACACCCTCGGCCTCCTCGCCCTCGACCTGGACCGGTTCAAGGAGGTCAACGACACGTACGGGCACGCGGCCGGGGACGCGATACTGGCCGAGTTCGCCCAGCGCGTCCGGGGCACGATGCGGGAGGTCGACCTCGCCTTCCGGCAGGGTGGCGAGGAGTTCGTCGTGCTGTTGCCGGAGACGGACGTCCGGGGCGCGGAGACGGTGGCGAGGCGCCTCGGCAGCGCCGTCCGCGAGCACCCGATCCCGATCCGACCGCGGCCGGGCGGCCCGCCGGTCCAGGCTGTGGTGTCGGTCACCGTGTCGATCGGGGTGGCGGTCTACCCTGATCACGCCACCACCGGCCCGCAGCTGCTGGCTGTCGCGGACGAGGCGCTCTACGCGGCCAAGGCCGCCGGACGGGACACCTACCGGACCGCGACGACCACGGCGGGCGGGACCCTTACGGTACGCGGTGAGGCGGTGTCCGCGGACCGACCGCCGAGGCCGGTGATTCGCCCTGTCCCGGGGGCGGGACGTGCCTCCGGCGGCGCGTTGTCCGGGCCGCAACCGCCACAGCAGGGTCGTGGCCGATAGTCTCGCGACATGCCGGAGCATGCAGCTACCCCAGCGAACCCCGCCCCGTCGACGAACGGACGGCGGGCGGTGAAGGCGGTCATCCCGGCCGCCGGACTGGCCACCCGGTTCCTTCCCGCCACCAAGGCGGTGCCCAAGGAACTGCTGCCGGTGGTCGACCGCCC
>CALGAM010000248.1 GCA_937951935.1 uncultured Micromonospora sp.
TACGGCCACGGCATGGTTCCGGCCGCCCGGGCCGCGCTCGACGCCGGGGCGCGGTGGCTCGGCGTCTGCACCCTCGACGAGGCGCTGACCCTGCGCCGGGCGGGGATCACCGCCCCGGTGCTGGCCTGGCTGCTCGCCCCCGGGCTGCCCCTGCACGAGGGGGTCGAGGCCGGGGTGGACCTGGCCGGGGCGAGCGTGACGCAACTGGCCGAACTCGCCGCTGCCGGGCGACGGGCCGGCCGCCCGGCCCGGGTGCACCTCAAGATCGACACCGGACTGTCCCGCAACGGCGCGAGCCCGGACGACTGGCCCAACCTGCTCGACGCCGCCGCCAAGGCCCAGGCCGACGGGGTGGTCGAGGTGGTCGGGGTGTGGAGCCACCTGGCGTACGCCGACGCGCCCGGCCACCCGACGATCGACCGACAACTGGCGATCTTCCACGAGGGGCTGGCGATGGCCGAGCGGGCCGGCCTGCGGCCCCGGCACCGGCACCTGGCGAACTCGGCTGCCACCCTGACCCGCCCCGACACCCACTTCGACCTGGTCCGGCCGGGGATCGCCCTCTACGGGCTCTCACCGGTGCCGGGGGAGCGGTTCGGGCTGCGGCCGGCGATGACCGCCCGGGCCCGGGTCATGCTGACCAAGCGGGTGCCGGCCGGAACCGGCGTGTCCTACGGGCACACGTACGTGACCGACCGGGAGACCACGCTGGCCGTGGTGCCGCTCGGCTACGCCGACGGGGTGCCCCGACACGCCTCGGACGTCGGCCCGGTCCTGCTCGGTGGGCGGGTACGCCGGGTGGCCGGCCGGGTCTGCATGGACCAGATCGTGGTGGACTGCGGTGACGACCCGGTGGCCCCGGGCGACGTGGCCACGCTGTTCGGCAGCGGCGCCAACGGCGAACCGACCGCCGACGACTGGGCCGAGGCGGTCGGCACCATCAACTACGAGATCGTCTCCCGGTTCGGCGGCGCCCGGGTGACTCGCAGCTACGACGGGTGGACCGGATGAGCACGGCCGGGTCGGAGTCCGGCTCACGGCGGGTGCGGACGGAGGGCGGATCCCGGTGAGCACCCGGCAGACGGCGAAGCCGCTCGTTCCGGCGCAGCGCCAGCCGACGCGCCGCCTCGCCGGACGATCCGGGCTGCTGCTGCGGGTCGCCGGCATCATCGGCGCCGCGGCCGGGGTGGCCGCGGCCGGGATCGCCGCCGGGGTCGCCGCCGAGCGTGCGGTGGTCCGGCGCTCCAGGACCGCCCCGGGGGACCGGTACGCCGACGAGCCCTTCGGCGAGCTGCCGTACGACGAGTCGTACACGATCGAGACCGCGGACGGCACGGACATCCACGTCGAGCTGGTCGGCCCGCCGCCCGGGCCGGGGCGGCCGACCCTGGTCTTCGTGCACGGCTTCTGCCTGGACATGGGGACCTTCCACTTCCAGCGGAAGGTCCTCACCGAGCGGGGCGAGGACCGGATGGTCTTCTACGACCAGCCCGGCCACGGGCGCTCCGGCCGGTTGGAGTCGGGGGAGTACCGGCTCGACGCCCTCGGCCAGACCCTGCGGGCGGTGATCGACCGGACGGTGCCGACAGGACCGCTGGTGCTGATCGGGCACTCCATGGGCGGCATGACCATCATGGCCTTCGCCGAGCGGTACCCGGAGATGTTCGGCGACCGGGTGGTCGGCACGGTGCTGATCGCCACCTCGGGCGGGCTGGTCGCGGAGACGACGTTCGGCCTGCCGGCGATCATCGCCCGGGTCGGCGCCCCGTTGCTGCCGGTGGTCGACAACGCGACCCGGCTGACCGGCAGCCTGCTCGACCGGGCCCGGCGCGCCTCGGCGAACCTCGCCTGGCTGCTCACCCGGCGCTACGGCTTCGGCTCCCCGACGCCCAGCCCGGCCCTGGTCTCCTACGTGGAGCGGATGAACGCCCGGACCTCCACCGAGACGGTGGCCCGCTACCTGCGTACCCTCTACTCGCATGCCCGCCATCCCGCGCTGGCCGCGCTCCGGAACGCCGCCACCCTGGTCATCGTGGGAGAGCGGGACATGATCACCCCGGTCACCCACTCCGAGGAGATCCTCCGCTGGGTTCCCGAGGCCGAGTACGTCAAGGTGCCCGACAGCGGGCACGTGGTGATGCTGGAGCACCCCGACGAGGTCAACGCGGCGTTGTTGGACTTTCTCGACCGGTTGCCGGGACGAGGGACGCAGGAGGCCGGTGCGGCATGAGTGACGGGTTGCGTGGTGCCGAGCTGGTGCGCGAGCTGCCCACGGTGGCGGACACCAGGGCGTTCGGGCACCGTCTCGCCGAGCTGCTGCGCCCCGGCGACCTGCTGGTGCTCACCGGGCCGTTGGGCGCCGGCAAGACCACGCTGGTGCAGGGGATCGCCGCCGGGCTGAGGGTGGTCGGCGAGGTCACCTCGCCGACGTTCGTGATCGCCCGGCTGCACCGGCCGGACCGGGCCCGGGGCGGCCGGGTGCCCCTGGTGCACGTCGACGCCTACCGGCTCGGGGACGCGGTGGACCCGCGGGCCGAGATCGACGACCTCGACCTGGACGCCTCGGTGGACGACTCGGTCACCGTCGTGGAGTGGGGCGAGGGGATGGTCGAGCAGTTGGCCGACGCGCACCTGCGGGTCCATCTCGACCGGCGGGACGACGACACCCGGCGGGTCGAGCTGGTCCCGGCGGGCGGTGACTGGGCCGAGCGGCTCGCCGCGCTGTGACGCCCCGCCCGGCCGGGGCCGCCCGGTGAGGCGGACCGGCCAGGACGGTCGTCGGCGGCTCCCGGCCGCCGACGGTGGGTCCGGCGTCGTACCCGGCCTCTAGAGTGCGGTGGACCATCGCGGATCTGGAGAGGCTGCCCCGATGACGTTGGACCTTCCCGCACTGCTGCCCCCGGCGTGGCGTACGGCGCTGGAACCGTACCTCGACCCGGCCGCCACCGCCGCGCTGGGCGAGTTCGTCGCCCGGGAGTACGCGACGCAGACCGTCTTCCCTCCCCTGGAGGACCTCTTCACCGCCTACCGGCTGTGCGGGCCGGAGCAGACCCGGGTGCTGATCCTCGGTCAGGACCCCTACCACAGGGCCGGCCAGGCACACGGTCTCAGCTTCAGCGTGCGGGACGGGGTCGCGGTTCCGCCGTCGCTGCGCAACGTCTTCAAGGAGCTCGCCGACGACTTGGGCGTGCCGGTTCCCCGCAGCGGCAACCTGACCCGCTGGGCCAACCAGGGGGTGCTGCTGCTCAACGCGGTGCTGACCGTGCGGCAGGCCAGTCCCGGTTCGCACGCCAACAAGGGGTGGGAGGACTTCACCGACGCCACCATCCGGGCCCTGGACGCCCGTGCCGAGCGGGTGGTCTTCCTGCTCTGGGGCGGGTACGCGCGCAAGAAGGCCGCCCTGGTCACCAACCCGGCCCACGTGGTGCTGGAGGCCGGGCACCCCAGTCCGATGAATCCGCGCGGCTTCCTCGGCAGTCGTCCG
>CALGAM010000249.1 GCA_937951935.1 uncultured Micromonospora sp.
CTCAAGCTCCTGCCCGTCGCCCCGGATCTGCTCCAGCACGGGTCGGTAGATGATCGGACGCCCCGCGGGCAGGGCGTCCCGGTCGCGCTCATATCCATTTATTTACTTACATAAATTCGGCCGGTAGCCTCGCTCCCGGCACTGCTGGAGGCGTGCTCCCCACCCGCCCCTGCCGAGGCGGGGGAGCTTCCGCGAAGGAGCAGAGGTGACGAGGCATCCAGCGAGAGTGCGTACCGTCGCGGTCGCGGCGTGTGTCGCGGTGGCCGCCGCGATGACCCCGGCGACGAGGGCGTCCGCCCACGGCCCCGGCAGCCGTGACAGCACCGTCGGCGGACGGACCTCGGCTGACACGGGTGGGGCATTCGGCGGATCCGACACCGTCACGCTGATCACCGGTGACCGGGTGATCCTGGACGCCGGCCGTGGGGTCACCGCCGTACTCCCCGCCGCGGGCCGGGAGAGGGTGCCCATCCAGGTCCTCACCAGTCAGGGACACACCCACGTCTTCCCCGAGGACGCGGTGCCGCTCATCGCCGACGGCACGCTCGACAAGCGGCTGTTCGACATCACGGAGTTGAGCCGCGCGGAGTACCGGGACCTTGGCGGGCTGCCGGTCATCGTCCGCTACGACGCTGCGGCGGACGCATCCGCGTACGCCGAACGCGTCTCGTCGTCCCCCGGTGCCGTCGAGTCGCGGAGACTGCTGGAGTCGATCAACGCCGAGGCGTTGCTGGTGGAGGACGGTGCGGGCCCGGCGCTGTGGAAGACCCTCACCGAGCCGGCGGACGGCGGACGGCGGCGGACCGCGTCGCCCGGCGTCACCTCCGTCGCCCTCGACGCGATCATGAAGGGGACACTCGTCGACAGCGTCCCCCAGATCCGCGCGCCACAGGCGTGGGAGGCCGGGTACGACGGCACCGGCACCACGATCGCCATTCTGGACACCGGCGTCGACGACACCCACCCCGACCTGGCGGGGAAGGTGGTCGCCTCGCGGAACTTCTCGCCGTCCCCGGACGACCGGGACCGCAACGGGCACGGCACACACGTGGCCGCCATCGCCGCGAGCAGCGGCGACCCGTACACGGGTGTTGCCCCGGGCGCCAGGCTGCTCAGCGGCAAGGTGCTCGACGACTCCGGCAACGGCCTGGAGTCGGACGTCATCGAGGGCATGGAGTGGGCCGTCACCCAGGGCGCCGACGTGATCAACATGAGTCTGGGGGCACCCGACACCGGCACCATCTCACCGGTCGAGGCGGCGCTCGACGCACTGTCCGCCTCGTCCGACTCCCTCTTCGTCGTCGCCGCCGGCAACTACGGGCCCACCAGCGGCGTGCTCGGCACTCCGGGCGTCGCCGACGCCGCGCTCAGCGTGGGCGCGGTGACCGTCCGGGACGCGGTCGACCCGAACTCGTCCGTCGGGCCACGGCTGCGCGACGGCGCGATCAAGCCGGACGTCACCGCGCCGGGCATCGACGTCGCCGCGGCCGGTGCCGCAGGCTCCGCGGTCTGGGAGCGGGTACGCCGGTCGACGACACCCACGTCTCCCTCTCCGGTACGTCCATGGCCGCCCCGCACGTGGCGGGGGCGGCGGCCATCCTCGCCCAGGCCCACCCGGACTGGACGGGCGAGGAGCTGAAGGCGGCGCTGCTGACCTCGGCCGTCTCCGTCCCGGGTCACACCGTCTTCCAGCAGGGCTTCGGCCGCGTCGACGTGGCCAGCGCCCTGCGCCAGACGGTGATCGCCGAGCCGCCGTCGCTGGCCTTCGGCCTGGTGACGGCCGCCCAGCCCGATCCGCCGGTGGTGCAGCGGGCGGTGACGTACCGCAACAAGGGCACCGAGGACGTCACGCTGCGCCTGTCGATCAGCGGTACCGATCCGGAGGGAAACCCGGCACCGGAGGGCATGTTCGCCCTGGATGCCGAGACCGTCACCGTCCCGGCCGGCGGCACCGCCACCGTCCGGGCCACGGCCGACAGCGCCAGGGCGGGCGAGACGCGGGGCGCCTACCTCGCCACCGTCACCGCGACCGGCGACGGCCAGACCGTGCGCGTCCTCGGCTCCCTGCTGCTCGGCGAGGTACAGTACGACCTCACCGTCCAGGCGATCGACCACGAGGGCAACCCCAAGGTCGGCTGGGCGGGCTGGGTGTTCGACCAGGCGACCGGCCAGTTCAGCCAGCTCGTCAGCAACACGCCGACCGGCACCGTCACCGTCTCGCTGCCCCCGGGCGACTACGCCATCCAGGCGAACCACACCACCTACGCGGCGGACGGCACGGCGGTCACGTACGCCTTCCTCCAGCCGGACGTGTCGCTGACCGAGGACACCACGACGGTCCTGGACGCCCGGAGGGCACGGCCGTTGAGCCTGACCCCGCCCGACCCCGGGGCGCCGGTCAACCTCGTCAACCTGTTCTACGAGATGGTCGACGACGGCACCGGCGTCCGCCTGGGCGGCCAGTTCCTCCTCAGCGGGACGTCCCGGGCCCTGCGGACCGCGCAGGTCGGCCCGGTGCCGCCGGGCTGGGCGCTGCGCAGCGCGCTGACCGTGCGGGCCGTCGACGGCGACCGGGACTACCACCTGGGGACGGCCCGGGAGGGTGCGCTGCTGTCGGGGATCGACCGGCGGGTACGGGCCGGCGAACTGGCCCTGATCACCACGCGCATGGGGGCGTCCCTGCCGGACCGGTGGGGATACCTGGCCACCGTCTCCCCGTACCAGTCGACGGTGCTGCTGGACAACCCCTTCCCGCTGCCGGCCACCCGGAGGGTGTACGTGCAGGGTGCGGCCGGCGCGTGGCGGCAGGTCTTCCAGGAGGTGGGCGACCGCACCGTGGGCAGCTTCTCGTCACCCCTGCGCGAGTACCAGGCGGGCCGCAGATACGAGGCGAACCTGAACACGGCCGTGTTCGGGCCGAGGACGGGTGCGGGCGACGGGGTGTTCCGGCAGGGCAACACCATCTACGGCACCGGCCTCGCGGTGACGGACGGGGGCGGGCACCAGGGGAGCCTCCGCTCCCAGACCGCCACCACCGTCCTCTACCGCAACGGCGAGGAGTACGCCACCCGCAACGGGAACCTGGGCGGCGCCCGGTTCACCGTGCCGGCAGACGAGGCCGCGTACGAGCTGGTCAGCACGGTCACCAGGCCGGCGGCGGCGACGGCGTTGAGCACCAGGATCGTCTCGTCGTACGCCTTCACGTCGGGCCCGGTCTCCGGCGAGCCGGTGCTGCTGGGCAACACGTCGGTCGTGTTCACCCCGAGGCTCGCGCTGGACGGCACCTCGCCGGCCCGGCGCACGGTGACGGTGCCGGTCACCGTCCAGGGCGCCGGGCTCGCCCGGTCGCTGGCCGTCTGGGTGTCCACCGACGGCGGCGGCACGTGGCGGCGGGTGCGGGTGACGGGCGGGGTGGTCCGTGTCGACAACCCGCCGGCCGGTGGCAGCGTGTCGCTGCGCGCCCGGGTGGCGGACGCCAGGGGCGGCAGCGTGACCCAGACCATCATCGACGCCTACCGCACCGCCTGACCGCACGGGCCGGCGGGCCGGGCCACCGGTAGACCTCACCGGGCGGAATCGAGACAGGCGACGCACCGGGTGGTGTCGAAGACCGGCTTGGCGATGGCGTTGAGCAGGCGTGCGGAAGGCGGATAGGTGGTGTCGACGTGTCGTCCGAGGACGACGGCGGTGACCGTCGAGACGCCGGCGGTCTTCAGCGCGTACGCGAGAGACTGCACCCGGGCGCCCGTGGTCCAGGTGTCGTCGAGGATCAACGCGTGGGCGGGCGGTTGCCGGTCGGGCAGCACCGGGGTGAACCAGTCGGCGTGGAAGTCACGGTCGTCGGGGCCGTACGCGGGGTTGACCGCGCTGGTGATCCAGGTCAGGTCGAGCCGGGAGCCGATGAGGTCGACAAGGGGATGCGGCCCGGGACGGTTCCGCGTGCTCGGTACGGCGATGACGTGCGTCGGGGCGGAGCCGGTGCGTGCCCTGATACAGCCGACGTGGTCGCGCAGGAAGAGCATGAGCAGGGCGAGCAGGCTGCGTCGCGCCTGCTCCGATCGGGCCGCCCCCTTGTAGCTACGGAGGTTGTGGTGGTGCTGCCAGGTCCGCGGGGAGTAGGAGATGGGCAGCACGAGGTCGGCGAGCCGTCCTCGGGACCGGGTGAGATGTGACTGGCAGCGGCGGCAGAGCGGATAGCCCTCGGTGCGGACGCCTCGGCAGGTCGGGCAGATCCAGGGATGGGCGGGTAGCGGATTGCGCAGGTAACCGCGCTGCATCTCGACGTGCTGACGGATGGTGTTCCAGCGCTGGTCAGCGGAGGGCGAGGGCAGGGAAGTCCTCCAAACCGGCTTCGGTGGGCTGGAAGCTGAGAATGTCCTCGACAGCCCTCAGGAGTTCGACGGTGCTGTGCACGACGTAGACGCCCGGGTTGTCGGCGAACGTCCTGGCCCAGTCGCACCGCATCACCTGACTGGTGAGCACCACGGGGCGGCCGTGTTGGAGCGCGAGCCGGGCCTGGATGCGAGCGCCGCTGGTCTCGCCGGCCTCGACGACGACCGTGGCGACCGCGTACCCGCTCATGACGGCGTTGCGCATGGGGAAGCTCTGCCGGGTGGGCCGGGCGTCGGGCCAGAACTGGGAGACGACCAGTCCGACCTCGGCGATGTGGTCCTGAAGGCGGCGGTTTTCCGCGGGATAGTACTGGTTGATGCCGGTGCCGATGACCGCGACGGTGCGGCCACCGGCCTCCAGCGCCGCCGAGTGGGCGGCGGTGTCGATGCCCTTGGCGAGCCCGCTGACGACGGTGATCCCGCGTCCGGCGAGCGCGGTGGCGACGGCTCGCGCGATGCGTAGGCCGTCCCGGCTGGCGTTGCGGCTTCCCACGACCGCGACCGCCCGATCGTGAACCCGCAGGTCGCCACGGCTGAACAGCAGCGGCGGCATCTCCCGGATGCCGCGTAGCTGGGCGGGGTAGGTGTCGTCGAAGAACGCGTGGACGCCGAGTCCGGCGGACTGCCACCCGGCGATCTCCCGGCCGGCGGCATCGATCAACTCTGCGGTTGACCGGGCATCCGAGAAGAGCGTCTCGGGCTGGTTGACGGCGCGGTCGAGCACGGAGACGGCGCTGCCGTCCTCCTGGATTTCCAGGGCGATCTCCGACCAGCTCACCCCAGGGCGGCGCAGCAGCGCGACCAGGGCCGCACGCTCTCTCATCGCCGCGTCCATGCGCCCGATCCCAGGCCCTGGCGCGCTACCCCGGCTCAGCCGTCCCGCCGAGTGTCGCGCACCGCATTCCCAGCGTGTACGCAGGCCATCCCACATCATTCGAACATATGTTCTATCGTCTGTCGTGGTCAAGGTGCAGCGGTGCGGCCGGTGGACCGTCGCCGCCTGTCCCGCTTCACGCCCGCGTCACCAGCGGTCCCG
>CALGAM010000250.1 GCA_937951935.1 uncultured Micromonospora sp.
GGGTCTTCTTGAGCAGAACCGGCATCTCTCCTCCGCTGGGGCTCGCCCCGTCTCGTCCGACCGGGTCGGTGTGCCGGCCGCCTCGTCCCGCCCGGCCTCGGCGCTCGACGACCGTGGGTTCCGCTTCCCCGGCCCGACCGGCCCGCAAACGGAGACGACGGTGCCGGGAGATCCGTGCGGTGGCGCCGCCCACCCGCTGCCGCGTCGCGGGCAGGACCTTCCCCAATAGGAATAATTCCGTCATTTATCCCTGTTATGGCGCGAACATGCACATCATCGCCCCACACCACGACAGATAATCATGCGAGTATTCGAACGCATGTTCGAGTAAAATGTGGAGATGTTCGACAGCCCAGACCCGCTCCGCGCCGCCGTTCCCGATCACCCGGCCGCCGACCGGGACGCCCTGCTCACCCGGGTTCACCGCATCGCCGCCGAACACGCCGGTGGCTACCGGGAGGGTCTGACCCGCTCCGCCGCCCTCGCCGAGCTGGCCGAGCTCGCTCCTGGGCCGGAGGTGCTCGCCCGCGCCGCGGCGATGCACGCCGTCGCCGACAACTGGTACGCGATCGTGGCGGTCGACCTGCTCCTCGAGGCCGGCGCGCCGCGCCACCTCCTCGACCTCTGTCTGGACGAGGGGTGGACCGATCCGGAGACGGCGCCGGACGAGCCACCCCGACGCGTCGCCGCGGAGGGCGACTGAGCAGCCCTCGGCACGCCCACCCGTTCCGAGGGGGCTAGGTTAGCCTCGCCTCAGTCGACGGGAGAGGGTGCGCGTGCGGAACGGGACAACCTCGGCGCGCACCGTGCTGGTCGGCGCCGTCACCGGGCAGGCCCGGTACGTCGCCCTCGGCGCGGTGCTCAGCGCCGGCCACCAGGCCGGCGAGGCGGTGGTGCCGGTGTTGATCGGGGTGGTGATCGACCGGGCCGTCGGAGCGGGCGGCGTCCTCGACCTCCTCGTCTGGATCGGCGTGGTCGCCCTGACGTTCGCGGCCCTCTCCGCCGGCTTCCGGCTCGGCGCCCGGGCCGGGGAGCGCGCGGTCGAACAGGCCGCGCACCGGCTGCGGGTGGCGGTCACCCGGCGGGTGCTGGACCATCGGGGCGGACTGACCGCCGGACACCTGCCCGGCGCACTGGCGTCGGTCGCCACCAGCGACGCCGAACGGGTCGGCATGGTCAACCTGGCCCTCGCCACCGGCGCGGGCGCGCTGGTCGGACTCGGCGTCGGCGGCGTGGCGCTGGTCGCCGTCTCCGTCCCACTGGGCCTGCTGGTGCTGGGCGGCGCTCCGCTGCTGCTGTGGCTCGCGCGGCTGCTCGGCGGGCCGCTGGAGCGGCGCAGCCACGCCGAGCAGGAGCGGGCGGCGTACGCGTCCGGACTGGCCGCCGACCTGGTCGCCGGGCTGCGGGTCCTCAGAGGGCTCGGTGCCGCTCCGGCGGCGGCGCACCGATACCGACAGGCCAGTCGCGACTCCCTCGCCGCCACCGTCCGGGCCGCCCGGGCCCGCGCCTGGCACGACGGCGTCCTTCTCGCCGCCACCGGGCTCCTCGTCGCCGCGGTCGGCCTGGTCGGCGGCCGGCTCGCCGCACAGGGCGAGATCACCGTCGGGCAACTCGTCGCCGCCGTCGGCCTGGCCCTCTTCCTCCTCGGCCCGCTCTCCCTGGTCAGCTGGGTGAACGCCGAGTTCTCCCAGGGGCGGGCCTCCGCCGCCCGGATCGCCGCGGTGCTCGGCGCCCCACCCGGCACACCCGACGGCACCGCGCCGCCGGCGGAGCCGGTGCGCGGCCGGATCGCGCTGCACGACGTCCACTCCGGCGCCCTGCAGGGCGTCACCCTGCAGGTGGAGGCGGGAACCCTGCTCGGGATCGTGACGACCGACCCGGCGGTCGCCGACGACCTGCTCCGCTGCCTGGCGCGACACGTCGACCCGGAGCGCGGCAGCGTCGAACTGGACGGCCTACCGCTGCGGGTGCTGGACCCGGCGCAGCTGCGTCGCGTGGTCCTCGTCGCGCCGCACCAGGCGGACCTGTTCGAGGGAACCGTGCTGGACAACGTGGCGGCGCCGGTCGTCGCCGGGGCGGCTGCGCCGGCGCCGCGGAACCCGGCACCCGTCACCGGCGGCGACGACCCGCTCGCCGTGCCGGCCGTGCGGCAGGCCATCGCCGCCGCGGACGTCACCGAGGTGGCCCGGGCCCTGCCCGACGGTCTGCACACCCGACTCACCGAACGCGGCCGGTCGCTCTCCGGCGGGCAGCGGCAGCGGGTGGCGCTGGCGCGGGCGCTGGCCGCCGAGGCGCCCGTCCTGGTGCTGCACGACCCGACCACCGCGGTCGACACCGTCACCGAGGCCCGGATCGCCGAGGGCATACGCGAGATGCGACGCGGCCGGACCACCCTCCTGGTCACCACCAGTCCGGCGCTGCTCGCCCGTGCCGACCGGGTGGTCCTGCTCGACGGCGGGACGGTACGCGCCGACGGGCGTCACGCCGACCTGGTCCGTGACGACCCCCGCTACCGGGCGGCGGTGCTGACGTGAGCGGCGGCGACACGACCGGGCTGCTGCCCACCGCGACCGGTGCCCAGGTGCGGGCCGCCCTGCGCGGGCTGCTCCGGCCTCACCGGCCGCTGGCCGTCGGGGCCTTCGGGCTGCTCGGCGCCGCGACGGCGGTCGGCCTGCTCACCGCGCCGGTCCTCGGCCGGATCGTGGACCTCGCCGTGGCCGGTCGGCCCGCCGGCGACGTCACCGCCCCCGCGCTGCTGCTGGTCGCCATCGCGGTCGTCCAGGGGGTGTGCCTGGCCTCCGGCCAGTCGCTCACCGCCCGGCTCGGCGAACAGATGCTCGCCGAACTGCGCGAACGGTTCGTCGACCGGGTGTTGGACCTGCCGCTGGGCACGGTGGAGCGGGCGGGCTCCGGGGACCTCACCGCCCGGGTCAGCGGCGACGTCACCGTCGTGGCCGAGGCGGTCCGGACGGCGCTGCCGCAGCTCGCCCGCTCGCTGCTGACCATCGGTCTCACCCTGGTAGCCCTGGTGGCGCTGGACTGGCGGTTCCTGCTCGCCGCCCTGCTCGCCGTCCCGGTCCAGCTGCACACCGTCCGGTGGTACGTGCGGCGGGCCCGGACGCTCTACGCCCGGCAGCGGGTGGCGCTCGGCGCCCTGCAGCAGCAGCTGCTCGACACGATCGGCGGGGCGGGGACGGTACGCGCCTTCCGGCTCACCGACGCGCACCTGGCCCGGGTCGGCGACCGGTCGCGGCACGCGGTCGACCTCACCCTGCGCGGCGTGCGGTTGATGACCCGGTTCTACGGCCGGCTCAACGTCGCCGAGTTCGTCGGTTTGGCCGCGGTCCTGGTCACCGGCTTCCTGCTGGTCCGGGCCGAGGAGGTGAGCGTCGGCACGGCCGCCGCCGCCGCGTTGTACTTCCACAACCTGTTCAATCCGCTCAACGCCGCGCTCGGGCTGGTCGACGACACGCAGTCGGCGGCCGCCGGCCTGGCCCGGCTGGTCGGCGTCAGTCGACTACCCGCCCCGACGTGGGCCGGCCACCGCGGCGGGTCCGCCGCGGCCGGCCAGACCGACGAGGACGCCGGGCCGCCCGTCGCGGCCGAGGCGGGGGCCGGTCTGCGGATCGAGGTGAAAGGGCTGTGCCACGCCTACCCGTCCGGCCCCGAGGTGCTGCACGACGTCAGCTTCACCGTGGCACCGGGTGAGCGGGTGGCCCTGGTCGGCGCCAGCGGTGCGGGCAAGACGACCCTGGCCCGGCTGATCGCCGGCATCGACCGACCAAGCGGCGGCGGGATGGTGCGGCTCGGCGGGGTGCCGGTCGACGAACTCGGTGGTCAGGTGACCGGCCGGATCGTGGCGCTGGTCAGCCAGGACGGGCACGTCTTCGCCGGACCGCTCGCCGACGACCTGCGGCTCGCCCGCCCCGACGCCACCGACGAGGCGCTGCGCGCCGCGCTCGACCGGGTCGGTGCCCTGGACTGGGTCACCGCCCTGCCCGACGGACTGGCCACCGTCGTCGGCGACGGGGGCCACCGGCTCACCGCGACCCAGGAGCAGCAGCTCGCGCTGGCCCGGATCGTGCTGGCCGCGCCGCCGGTGGTGATCCTCGACGAGGCCACCGCCGAGGCGGGCAGCCTCGGCGCCCGCGTGTTGGAGTCCGCCGCCGAGCGGGCGGTGGCCGGACGCACCAGCCTCGTGGTCGCGCACCGGCTCAGCCAGGCCGCGGCCGCCGACCGGATCGTCGTGCTCGACGCCGGCCGGGTGGTCGAGACCGGCACCCACGACGAGCTGGTGGCCGCCGGTGGCCGCTACGCGGCGCTCTGGTCCGCCTGGTCCGGCAACCGGGTCTAGGAGCGCCCGCCCCCGGCCGACCGGCACCGTCCCCGCCGCCGTCGCGTGGCTACGACGTCGGCTGGTCCCCTCCCGGCGCCCCCGCCGCGGCCATCCGCTCACGGAGGCTGCGGGGCCGCAGGTCGGTCCAGTTCGCCTCGACGTACGCCAGGCAGGCGTCCCGGGGCTGCGGCTCGTCCGCGCCGAACACCACCGTCCAGCCGGCCGGCACCTCGGCGAACGACGGCCACAGCGAGTGTTGCCCCTCGTCGTTGACGAGCACCAGGTAGCGGCCCTCGGGGTCCTCGAACGGGTTGGTGGTCACGATGCTCCTTCCACATCGACGGATCGGTGAGCCGGGTCGGCGTCGCCACCGGCACCGTGGCGCCCGGGGGACGCCGACGGGTCGACGGCAGGTTCCGGTACCGCCACGCCGGGCGTGGCCGAAGCCGACACCGCCACGCCAGGCGTGGCCGAAGCCGACACCGCCACGCCCGGCGTGGCCAGAGCTGACAAGGCCACGTCGGGCGTGGCGAGTGCGGCCCGGAGCAGGTCGACGAACTCGTCGGCCAGCCGGCGGGCCGTCGCCGGGTCGAACAGGTCGCTGGCGTACTCCAGTTCGGCGTGTACCGGACCCTCCCCGATCGGCTCGTAGAAGCTGACCGTCAGTTCGGCGTGGACCGCCCCGGTGGGCACGGGATCCACCCGCAGGCCGGGCAGATCGTCTGATCCGTCCACCCCGGTCAGCCGTGCCTCCTCGTGGTGCACCAGCAGGACCTGCGGCTGGGCCGCCGGCACCGCGGCCCGTACCGCGTCGAACGGCACGTCCTGGTGGTCGAACGCCGCGAGGTCGGCGAGCCGGATCCGGGCCAGCAGTTCGGTGAAGGTCGGGTCGCCTCCGGTGTCGGTGCGGAGGACCACCGGGTTGGCGAAACAGCCGACCAGGTTGCCCAGCGCCTCCTCGGTCCGCCCCGCCACCAGGGTCCCGATCGGGATGTCCGGCCCCGCGCCCCACCGGTGCAGCAGGGCCGCGAGGGTCGCCTGCCACACCATGAACATGGTGGTGCCGGTCCGGCGCGCCAGGTCGTCGACGGCGCGGTGGACCTGCTCGTCCAGCGCGAACCCGACCCGGCCGCCACGCCGGACCGGGCCCGACGGTGCGGGCCGGTCGGTGGGCAGCACCAGCCGGTCCGGTACGCCGGCCAGCCGCCGCCGCCAGTAGTCGAGTTGGCGGGCGTGCCGGCTCGCCGGGTCGGCCGGGTCGCCGAGCAGCCGTCGGCCCCAGTGGGCGTAGTCGAGGTAGCCGACCGCCGGCGGCGACCAGTCCGGGGCCCGCCCCGCCCGCCGGGCCGCGTACGCCGTGGTCAGGTCACGCACGAGCGGCACCACCGACCACTCGTCCGCGCCGAGGTGGTGCAGGGTCAGCAGCAGCGCCTCGGCCCTACCGGCCGGACCGGTCAGCAGCCGTGCCCGCAGCGGCGGCCGGCGGGTCAGGTCGACGGTCTCGCCGGCCAGCTCGGTGACCCGCGTCGGCAGGTCGGCGTCGGCGACCGGAACGACCTCCAGCGTCGGTTCGGCCTCCACCGGGACCGGCACCGGCTCCCCGTCGTCGGCGACGGCGAAGACGGTCCGCAGCGGCGGGTGCCGGTCGGCGAGGTCCCGCAGCGCCGCCGCCAGCGCCGCCGCGTCGAGTCGCGCCGTGTCCGGGTCGGGATAGGCCGCGGAGGGAGTCTCGGCGGGCCGGACGAGCAGGGCGAGATCCCAGCGGTCGTGCCCGGCGAACGCCCGGTGCCGGTCCCACCAGAACCGCTGCACCGCCGCGGCGACCGGCGGCAGGCCGCGACCGGCGGGCCGCAGCGCGGGGCGGTCGGCCGTGGCGCCGGCGACCCGCGCGGCGAGCCCCGCCACGGTCGGGGCGTCGAAGACGTCCCGGACGGTCAGGTCGACACCGAGCATCGACCGGATCCGGCCGAGCAGCCGCATCACCGCCATCGAGTGACCGCCGAGGGCGAAGAAGTCGTCGTGGACCCCGACCTCGGGCAGCCGGAGAACCTCCGCGACGAGCCCGGCGAGGATCCGCTCCCGTTCCGTGGCCGGGCGGTCGTGGCCGGTCAACGCCGACCAGTCCGGCGCCGGCAGCGCCCGCCGGTCCAGTTTGCCGTTCGGGGTCAGCGGCAGCGGGCCGGGAAGCACCACCACCAGCGCCGGAACCATGTGGTCGGGCAGCAGTGTCGCGGCGTGGGCGCGTACCTCGTCGGGGTCGACGGTCCGCTCGGCCGGCACGACGTACCCGACCAGCCGGGCCAGGTCGCCGGTGCCGTCCACGGTGACGGCCGCCTGTCGGACGTCCGGGTGTCCGGCCAGCACCGCCTCGACCTCGCCCAGCTCGATCCGGAAACCGCGGATCTTCACCTGGTCGTCGACGCGGCCGAGGAAGTCGAGGACCCCGTCGGCGCGCCAGCGGGCCAGGTCGCCGGTGCGGTACATCCGGGACCCCGGAGGGCCGTAGGGGTCGGCGACGAACCGCTGCGCGGTCAGCCCGGGGCGGCCGAGGTATCCCCGGGCGAGCCCGCGGCCGGCGACGTACAGCTCCCCCACCACACCGGGCGGCACCGGCTGCAGCCGCCCGTCGAGGACGTACGCGCGGGTGTTCGGGTCCGGACGTCCGATCGGCACGGCGCCGGTCCAGCCGGGGTCGGCGGGCCAGAGGGTGGAGTTGACGGTCGCCTCGGTCAGGCCGTAGGCCGCGAAGAGGTGCAGCCGGGCCGCCCAGCGCCCGACCAGGTCCGGCGGCACGGTCTCCGTGCCGACCAGCACGGTCAGCCCGTCGGGCAGCGGGCAGTCCGCCGGGAGCGCCGTCACCAGCGACGGCGGCAGGATCGCGTGGCTCACCCGCTCCCGTTCGAGCAGGTCGATCAGGGCCCGGCCGGGCGCGCGGGCCTCGTCGGGGGTCAGTACCAGCCGGCCCCCGACGCACAGCGCCATGACCAGTTCGAAGACGAAGACGTCGAACCCGGTGGAGGCGAACTGCAGAACCCGGGACCGGGCGTCCACGCCCAGCCGGTCGACGGCGGTGGCGACCAGGCTGGCGATCCCGTCGTGCGGCACCACCACCCCCTTCGGGCGGCCGGTGGAGCCGGAGGTGTAGATGACGTAGGCCGCGTGTGCCAGCCCGTCCGGCACCGTCGTGCCCGCGGGCGCGGTGTCGACCGGGTCGGCGGGCGCGGCGTCGGACACCTCGTCCAGCAGCAGCCGGCGTACCCCGGCGACCTCGGGAAGCCGTCCGGAGGCCGCCCGGGTGGTCACCACGAGCCGGGCCCCGGCGTCGGTGATCATGAACGCCAGCCGGTCGGCCGGGTGGGCCAGCTCCAGCGGCAGGAACGCCGCGCCGAGCCGCAGCACACCGAGCACCGCGGCGATGGTCTCGGCGGACCGCGGCACCGCCACCCCGACCACCGACTCCGGTCCGACCCCGTGCCCCGCCAGCAGCCGGGCGATCCGCGCCGCCTCCGCGTCCAACCTCGCGTACGACCACGTGCGGTCCCGGTCCACCACGGCGACCGCGTGCGGGCACCGGGCGACCTGGCGGGCGAACAACGCCGGCAGGGTCTGCTCCGGCACCTCGCGGTCGGTGGCGACGAAGTCGCGCAGCACGAGGTCCCGCTCGCCGGGCACGAAGACGTCGACCCGGCTCAACGGCAGCGTCGGGTCGTCGGCGACGGTCGCGGCGAGCCGGCACAGCCGCGCGCCGAGCGCGGCGACCGTCGCCCGCTCGAACAGGTCGGTCCGGTACTTCAGCCGCCAGCGCAGCAGCCGGGGCGGGTCCCGGTCGTCGTCTGCGCCGGCCGCTGCCGGTACGGACTCCTCGGCGACGTCGAAGACGAGGTCGAAGCGCGCGGCCGTGGGCTCCACCGGCTCGTCGACGACGGTCACCCCGACCAGTCCGGGCCACGGCGCGACCGGGGGCCGGTGCACCACCATCACCTGGAACAGGGGGTTGCGCAGGATCGAACGGGTCGGGTTGACCGCCTCCACGACCGCCTCGAACGGCACGTCCTGGTGTGAGAACGCGGCCAGGTCGGTCTGCCGGACCCGGGCCAGCAGCTCGGCGAAGCTCGGGTCGCCCGAGACGTCGGTGCGCAGCACGAGCGTGTTGACGAAGAATCCGACCAGGTCGTCCAGGGCGGCGTCGCTCCGGCCGGCGATCGGGGCGCCGAGCGGGATGTCGGTGCCGGCGCCGAGCCGGTGCAGCAGTGCCGCCACCAGCGCGTGGACCACCATGAACGTGCTGGTCCCGGTCTGCCGGGCGAGCCGGCGCAGCCGGGTGGTGACCTCGACGGGCAGGTCGACGGTGAGTTCGGCGGCGGCCGCATCCGGTCTGCCGGACCGGGGGTGGTCGGCGGGTAGCGCCAGTTCCTCCGGCATCCCGGCCAGGGCGGTACGCCAGTAGGCGAGCTGCCGGCCGGCCAGGCTCTCCGGGTCGGCCGGGTCGCCGAGGAGTCGGTGCTGCCACAGCGTGTAGTCGGCGTACTGGACCGGCAACGGTGGCCAGTCCGGTGCCCGGCCCGCGCGCCGGGCGGCGTACGCGGTGGCCAGGTCCCGCAGGAACGGCCGGTCCGACCACTCGTCGGTGGCGATGTGGTGCAGCAGCAGGACCAGGACGTGCTCGGCCGGGGGCGCGGCGGCGCCGGGTTCCGTCGGCCGGTCGACCGCCACCAGGGTCACCCGCAACGGTGGTTCGGTGGCCAGGTCGAACGGGCGTCCGAGGGCGGCGCGGACGACCTCGCGGACCTCGTGCGGTGCGGCGCGGACGACGACCGGCTCCGGTCGGGCCTGCCCCGCCGGCAACACCCGCTGGAACGGCTCCCCGTCCCGGTGGCCGATGACGGTCCGCAGCGTCTCGTGGCGGGCGGTCAGGTCGGCCAGGGCGGCGCGGAGCGCGGGCACGTCCAACGGTCCCCGCAGGCGTACCACGATCGGGAAGTGGTACGCGGTCGAGTCCGGGGCCATCCGGTGGATCATCCAGAGCCGCTGCTGGGCGTGGGACAGCGGCAGCTCGGCGGGTCGTTCGACCGGCACCAGCGGCACGCGGGCGGTGTCCCGGGCGGCGCCGCCCCCGGTGGCCCGCGGGCCCCGCACGTCGGCCGCGCCCTCCGTACCGGCGGCGTCGCCGGCCGGCCCGGCGGACGCGCCGTGGCCCGCCCCGGCGCCCTGCCGCGCCGGGTCATCGATCCGCTCGACCAGCTCGGCGACGGTCGGTGCCTCGAACAGGTCCCGGATCGCCAGCTCGATCCCGAGCTCGGCCCGGGCCCGGCTGACCAGCCGGATCGCCAGCAGCGAGTGTCCACCGAGGTCGAAGAAGTTGTCGTCGATGCCGACCGCGGGAACGCCGAGCAACTCTCCGACGATCGCGCAGAGCCGCTCCTCGCGGGCGGTGCGGGGCGGTCGGGAGGTGTCGTCGCCACGGGCCGCCGGGGTCGGCAGCGCCGCCACGTCGAGCTTGCCGTTGACGGTCAGCGGCAGGCGGTCGATCGGGACCAGCACCGCGGGCACCATGTGGTCGGGCAGCCGCCGCCGCAGGTACGACCGCAACGCGGCCAGCACCTCGTCGTCGGACTCCGTCCAGTGGGCGTTGCGGACGACGTACCCGGCGAGGCGGGGCATCCCGGCCGAGGAGTCCAGCACCACGGCGGCGTGGGCGACCTTCGGGTGCCCGGCCAGCGCCGTCTGGATCTCGCCCAGCTCGACGCGGTAGCCCCGGATCTTCACCTGGTCGTCGGTGCGGCCGAGGAAGTCCAGCAGCCCGTCCGGGCGGCGCCGCACCAGGTCGCCGGTGCGGTACATCCGCTCCCCCGGCGCCCCGAACGGGTCGGCGACGAACCGCTGCGCGGTCAGCCCGGGCCGGCGGTGGTAGCCGCGGGCCAGCCCGATGCCGCCGATGTAGAGCTCGCCGGGGGCGCCGGGCGGGGTCGGCCGCAGGTGTGGGTCGAGGACGTAGGCACGGGTGTTCCAGATCGCCCGCCCGACGGTCGGGGTGGCGCTGTCGGCGGTGCCCCCGCCCAGCGTGTTGATGGTGTACTCGGTCGGCCCGTACAGGTTGTAGCCGGCCGTGCCGTCGGTGTCGCGCAGCCGCTCCCAGACCGCCTCGGAGACGGCCTCGCCGCCGAGCATCACCAGCACCGGCCGGTGCCGGCGCGGTGTCACCCCGCCGGTCGCGCCGTCCCGGTCGGGTGACGCGGTGGTGTCGGAGGTCTCCTCGTCCCGCTCCAGCAGGCCCTCCTCGAACAGGAGCTGGGCGTAGCTCGGGGTGACGTTGACGACGTCGATCCGGTGGCGGTCGCAGTAGTCGACCAGTGCCCGGGCGTCCCGGCGCAGCTCCTCGTCGCAGATGTGCACCTCGTGCCCCTCGACGAGCCAGAGCAGTTCCTCCCAGGACATGTCGAAGGCGAACGAGACGGTGTGCGCGACACGCAGCCGCCGTCCCCCGGCCGCCGCGACGGTCGGACCGAAGATCGCCTCCCGGTGGTTGAGCTGCATGTTCGTCAACCCCCGGTACGGCGTCACGACTCCCTTGGGGCGTCCCGTGGAGCCGGAGGTGTAGATCAGGTAGGCGGGGTGTTCGAGCCGGTGCGGGTCGGTCCGGGCGAACCCGGGTGGCAGTTCGGTGTCGTCGAGCGGCTCGGCGGAGCGTCCGGCCAGCTCGGCGGTCACCGCCGGGGTGTCCAGGGCGAGCACCGTCGGCGGAAGGTCGTCCGGCAGCGCCGCCAGGACGGTCGTGGTCGTCACCAGGCACGCCGGCTCGGTGTCGGCGAGGACGAAGGCCAGCCGGTCGGCGGGATGGTCCAGCTCCAGCGGCAGGTACGCGGCGCCGGTGCGCAGCACCGCGAAGAGCGCCACCACCATGTCCAGGGAGCGCGGCAGGGCGAGCGCCACCACCCGCTCCGGGCCGGCGCCCCGGGCGATCAACAGTCGGGCCAGCCGGTTGGCCCGGGCGTCGAGCTCGGCGTACGTCAGGGTCCGGCGGCCGGGGGCGACGTCGGCGGACGCCGTGCCGGCCGGGGCGGTGGACGGGTGCCGCCTCCCGCCGTCGGCGAGGACCAGCGCCACCTCGTCCGGTGTCCGCGCGGCCTGGGCGGCGAGCAGGTCGGCGACGGACTCGGTGCCGACCGGGTGCCGGGTGGCGTCCCACTCCGCCGCCAGCACGGCCCGTTCCGCGTCGGTGAGCAGGTCGAGCCGTCCGACCGGCGGCGCGGCGGTGTCGCGGACGTCCAGGGCCGCGTCCCGGCCCGCGTCGGCGGTCCCACCGGTGGCGTCGAGGGCGTCGGCCAGCCGGGCCAGCACCGCGACGTACCGGTCGAGCAGGGTCCGGGCCAGCTCGGCCGGGACGACGTCCGGCCGGTGGTCGAGCGTGAGCCGGATCGTGCGGCCCGGGGTGACCACCAGGGTCAGCGGGTAGTGGGTGGCGTCCACCCCGTCGACCGCGACGATGCCGTGCCGCGCGCGCAGCCGGGCCGACTCCTCCTCGTCGACGAAGTTCTGGAACACGTAGAGCGTGTCGAAGAGCCGGCTGTGACCGCTGAGCCGCTGCACCTCGCCGAGTCCGAGATGGTCGTACGGCATCAGCTCCGCCCGCTGCTGTTGCAGGCGGTGCAGCAGGGCGGGCACCGGCTCGTACGGGTCGACGCGGACCCGGGCCGGCACGGTGTTCAACAGCAGCCCGACGATCTGCTCGACGTGGGGGATCTCGGGGTTGCGGCCGGAGACGGTCATCCCGAAGACGACGTCGGTACGGCCGAGGAGCCCGCCGAGCACCAGTCCCCAGGCCGCGCCGCACAGGGTGTTGAGGGTGAGCCCGTGGCGGCGTACCGCCGCGCGCATCCGCTCGCCCAGCGGCGCCGGCAGGTCCGCCCGGCAGCGTTGCGGAACCACCGGTGTCAGGGTCGCCTCCGGGGCGACCAGTGTCGGCTCGGCCAGCCCGGCGAGTGCCTCACGCCAGGCCCGGTGGGCGGGTTCGGTCTCCTGGGCGGCGAGCCAGGCGAGGTGCTCCCGGTACGACCCGGCCGGCGGCAGGTCACGGTCGTCGCCGTCGCGGGCGTAGAGGGTGAACAGCTGGTCCACGACGAGCGCCGCGGACCAGCCGTCCCAGAGCACGAGGTGGTGGCTGAGCACCAGCCGGTCGCGGTCGTCGCCGAGCCGGATCAGCATCAGTCGGCACAGCGGCGGCCGGGCCAGGTCGAAGCGACGGTGCCGGTCCTCGGCCAGCAGCCGCGCCATCCGTTCGGCCTGGCGCCGCGGGTCCAGCCCGGTGAGGTCCACCTCGACCACGGGCAGCTCGGTCGTCTCGGCGACGAACTGCACCGGGCGGGACAGCCCGGTGTCGGTGAAGCCGGCGCGGATGCCGGGGTTGCGGGTCAGCAGCGCGGCGCCGGCCCGGCGCAGGCGCGCCAGGTCGACCCGGTGGTCGAGGTCGAAGACGTCCTGGGCGGTGTAGACGTCCAGCCCGTCGGTGTCGTAGCTGGCGTGGAAGAACAGGCCCTCCTGCAGGGGTGACAGGGGCCAGATCTCCGTCACCGGCACCGGGCTGACCCGCGTGACCTGCGCCACCTCCGCCGGATCGAGACCGGCCAGGGTGGCCTCCACCCGGGCGTCGAGCCCGGGCCCGGGCTCGACGCCCGGGGCGTGCCCGCCGGTCGCACCGCCGCCGGTGGTGCCGTCGCCGCCACCGCCCGCGGTGGCGACGGCGGCGGTGGCGGCGGTGAGGTCCCGCAGCGCGGCGGTCCACTCCGCGGCCAGCCCGGCGACGTCCGCGTCGGCGAGCAGCCCGTCCGGCCAGGTCCAGGTGGCGGACAGGACCGGGCCGTCGCCGGTCTCGGCGCAGACCGCGTCCACCTGCAGCAGGTGGGTCGGTGCCAGCCCGCCGTTGGGGGTGGCGAGCACCGCCGACTCCGGTGCGGGCGACCAGGCCGCGTCGGACCCGCCGGGGAAACGGCCGTAGTAGTGGAACAGCACCTGGGCCGACGACCGGGCGGCGAGGATCGGCGCGGTCTGGGGGTTGAGGTAGCGCAGCATGCCGTAGCCGAGGCCGTTGTCCGGGGCGGCACGCAGCCGGTCCCGTACGTCCCGGAGCACGTCGAGCGGGTCGTCGCCGGCCGGCAGCCGCACCGGCTGGACGCTGGTGAACCAGCCGACGGTACGGGACAGGTCGATGCCGGGGGTGAGTTCTGCCCGGCCGTGCCGCTCCACCTCGACCAGCAGGTCGGCGTCGCCGTCGCGTCCGGCCGGCGGGTCGGCGTCGCCGGCCCGGCTCCGCCGCCACCGGGTCACCGCCAGCCGGAGCGCGGCGAGCAGCACCTCGGTGACGTCGGCGCCGGCCGCCGCCGGGACGGCGGTGAGCAGTGGGACCGTCTCGGCCGGGTCGAGCCGGACCGCGTGCTGGCGTGCGGGGCGGGTCGGGGCGGCGTCGACCGGACCGGCGAGCAGGTCCGCCCCGGGGGCGAGGGTCTCCGACCAGTACCCTAGTTCGGCCAGCCGGTCCGGGTGCTGTGCCTGCTCGGACAGCAGGTGGGCGTAGCGCCGCAGCGAGGTGCCGACCGGGGCGAGCGCGGGCCGGCGGCCCGCCGCGACCGCGGCGGCGGCCTCGGCGAGGTCCGCCAGGAGGATCCGCCAGGAGACACCGTCGACCAGCAGGTGGTGGGTGGCGAGCAGCAGCCGTCCGGGTCGTGCCCCGGCGTCGAACCAGACCGCCTGCAGCAGGATCCCCTCGTCCGGCGCCAGCCGTCCCACCGCGGCCTCGTGCTCCCGGGTGATCGTTGCCCGCAGCGCCGCGTCGTCCAGCCCGCCGACGTCGGTGCGGCGCAACAGGTCGGTCGCCCGTACCGCCCCGGGCGGGGGGATCTCCAGCGACCAGAGCACCGAGGCGACACGGCGCAGTCGCAGCCGGAGCCCGTCGTGCCGGTCGAGGACCGCCTGCAGGACCGCGGCCAGCGTGTCGAGGTCCGGCACGGGTGGTGTGACGAGAAGCGTGGAGAGGGTGAACCGGTCGATCGGCTGGCCGGTCTCGCGCAGCCAGTGGACGATCGGCAGCGGCGGCAGTGTGCCGACCCCGTCCGAGGCACCGGCGGCCGGAGCGCCCGGGCCGGCGTCGGCCGGGGCGCCGTCCGGTGCGGGGGAACCGGGTTCGGGGCCCGCGGCGGGGCGGGGCGCCGCGTCCGACCGGGGTACGGCCGCGGCCAGCGCCGCCGGGGTGCGGTGCCGGAACAGGTCGCCGGGACGCAGCGCGAGTCCCTGCCGGCGGGCGCGGCTGGCCACCGCGATGCTGAGGATGCTGTCGCCGCCCAGGGCGAAGAAGTCGTCGCCGGTGGCGACCCGGGGCACGCCGAGCACCTCGGCGAAGATCCGCGCCAGGGTTTCGGCGTCCGGGTCCGGCGCCGCCACCGGGTCGGTGGGTCGGCCGGACGGGGCCACCGGAGCCGGGGACGGGTCGGCCGTCGACGCCGTCGGTGTGTCCGGCGGGGCCGGCAGTGCCGCCCGGTCGAGCTTGCCGCTCGCGGTGAGCGGAAGCGCGTCGAGCAGCACGACGGCGCTCGGCACCAGGGTGGCGGGCAGGGCCTCCGTCGCCGCCGCCCGCAGCGCCTCGACGGTCGGCCGCGCGCCGGGTGCGGGTACGACGTACGCGACCAGGCGTGCGCGGCCGCGGTCGGTGCGGGCGGTCACCACCGCCCGGGCGACGCCGGGCTGGGCGGCCAGCACCGCCTCGACCTCGGCGGGGTCGACGCGGTGCCCACGGATCTTCACCTGGTGGTCGGCCCGGCCGACGTACTCCAGGTCGCCGTCGGCCCGCCAGCGCACCAGGTCGCCGGTGCGGTACATCCGCTCCCCGGGCGCCCCGAACGGGTCGGCGACGAACCGCTGTGCGGTCAGCGCGGCCTGACCGTGGTAGCCGAGGGCGAGCTGCGCGCCGGCGACGTACAGCTCGCCGGTGACGCCGGGCGGGACCGGGCGCAGGCAGTCGTCCAGCACGTGGAGCCGGGTGTTGGCGACCGGACGCCCGATCGGCACACCCCCCTCGGGCTCGCCGTGGTTGGTCCACCAGGTGACCTGCACCGCCGTCTCGGTCGGGCCGTAGACGTTGTCCAGGGCGGTGCCGGTCGCGGCCCGCCACCGCCGGGCGAGCTCGGCGGTCAACGTCTCGCCGCCGCTGGAGACCCAGCGGAGGCTGGCCGCCCAGCCCGGGTCGGCGGTGACCTCGTCGGCGAGGAGGAACGACTCCACCATGGACGGCACGAAGGTGACGGTGGTGACCCGGTGCCGGCGGATCAGGGCGGCGAGCCGGGCCGGGTCCCGCAGGTCGTCCGAACCGGGCAGCACGACGGCGGCGCCGGCGGTGAGCGGCCAGAAGATCTCCCAGACCGAGGTGTCGAAGTGCGGCGGGGCGAGTTGCAGCACCCGGTCGGTGGTGTCGAGCCGGAACCGCTGCTGGGACCAGGTCAGCTGGTTGACGATCGCCCGGTGGCTGACCAGCACGCCCTTCGGCCGGCCGGTCGAGCCGGAGGTGTAGATCAGGTACGCGGGCAGCTCCGGGTCGACCGGCGGGGTCGGGCTGTCCCCGTCCGCCGCGCCGGGCTCGGCCCCGGTCGTCGCCGGGGCCAGCAGTACGCACGTCGGCGTGGCCGCGCGGGGCAGCCGGTCGAGGACGTCGACGGTGCAGACGACGGCCCGGGCACCGGAGTCGGCCAGGACGGTGGCGATTCGCGGCCCGGGGTCCGCCGGGTCCACCGGCAGGTACGCCGCACCGACGCGGAGCACCCCGAGCATCCCGACCACCAGCTCGGCGGAGCGGGGCACCGCGACGGCGACGACGTCGCCCGGCCGTACGCCCTGTCCGACGAGGCGCCGGGCCAGCGCGGCGGAGCGCCGGTCGAGGGCGGCGTAGCTCAGTGTCCGCTCGCCGTCGAGCACCGCCACCGCCCGCGGGGTGCGGGCGGCCTGTGCCACCACGGCGCCGCCGAGCGTCGACGACGGTACGGGCGACGACGGTACGGGCATCGTCGGGCCGGTCAGCCGGGCCACCGCGGCCGCGCGGTCCTCGGCCGGCAGCAGGTCGATCCGGCCCACCGGCCGGTCCGGGGCGGCGACGAGCGCGGTGAGGAGGTGCGACAGGCCGGCGGCGAGCTGCTCCACCGCCGGCGCGGCGATCCGCGCCGGGTCGTACTCGATGGCCAGGCCGACCGGGTCGGCCGCCGACACCAGCAGTGTCACCGGGTAGTGGGTGGCCTCGCGGAACTCCACCCCGGTGATCTCCACGGTGCCGCCCGGGTCGCGCAGCCCGCCGACCGCGGGATAGTTCTCGACCACGACCAGGGTGTCGAAGAGCTCGCCGCCGCCGGCCAGGCGCTGGATCGCGGGCAGCCCGAACTGCTGGTGGTCCAGCAGGTCGGCCTGTTCCCGCTGCAGCCGGGCGGCCAGGTCGACGAGCGACTCGGCCGGGCTCCAGCGCACCCGGACCGGGATGGTGGCGATGAGCGGGCCGACCATCGCGTCGACCCCCTCCACCTCGGCGGGCCGTCCGGCGACCGTGCTGCCGAAGACGACGTCGCGCCGGCCGGTACGCCGGCCGAGCAGGACGCCCCAGGCGGCGTGGACGACACCGCCGAGGGTCAGGCCGGCCTCGCGGGTCCGCTCCCGCAGCGCGGCCGCGACCGGCGGCGGCAGCACCACCGGTCGGGTCCGGGCCGACGTGCCCGCCCCGACCGAGGTCGGGTCGGTGGCGGCGGTGAGCCGGGTCGGCCCGTCCAGGTCGGCCAGCGCGGTCTGCCACGCCCGGCGGGCCGCCGCCTCGTCCCGGCCGGCCAGCCACTGCAGGTATCGGCGGTACGGCGGCGCCGGCGGCAGCCGGGGCGGCTCGTCGTGCGGGGCGTACGCGGCGAGCAGGTCCCGCAGGGTCAGGCCGGCCGACCAGCCGTCGGTGACGATGTGGTGGTGGGTGAGCAGCAGCGTGTGGCGGTCCCGGTCGTGCCGGACCAGCGCGCAGCGCAGCAGCGGCGGGCGGGCGAGGTCGAACGGGGCGGACCGTTCCGCCTCGGCCACCGCCTCGAACTCGGCGGTCCGGGCCGGCTCGGCGTACCCGGTCAGGTCGACCTCCCGCCACGGCGGGTCGAGCCGGCCGGCGATCGCCTGGACCGGCCGTCCGTCGGGCAGCTGGGGGAAGGCGGCCCGCAGCGGCGCGTGCCGGTCGAGGACCGCCCGGACCGCACGACGCAGCGCGGCGGGGTCGAGGTGACCGCGCAGCTCGATCACCTGCTGGACCCGGTACGGGTCGTGGTCGGGGCCGGCCGCGTGGGCGTGGAAGTACAACCCCTCCTGCAGCGGGGTGAGCGGCAGGACGTCGACCAGGTCCGGCACGGCGGTGGCCAGGTCGTCGACCTCGTCCTGGGTCAGCCGGACCAGCGGGAAGTCCGACGGGGTCGGTCCACCGGCGCCGGGGGTGGCGGCGTGCCGGACCAGCGCGTCCAGCGCCGCGAACCACCCCTCGGCCAGCGCGCGCACGTCCGCCTCGGCCAGCAGGGCCTCCGGCCAGGCCCAGGTCACCCCGAGCTCCGGTCCGTCGGGACCGTCCTCGGTGAACGCGTTCACCTCCAGCGTGTACGGCGCCACCGGCATCGCGTCGTCGAACCCGCCGGCCAGCAGCCCCACGCCGGGCAGCGGGCTCCAGGCGGTGTCGGTCGCGGTGTCCACGCCGAACCGGCCAAGGTAGTTGAAGCTGATCTGCGGGGCGGGCAGCGCGGCCAGCACGGCGGCGGACTCGGGGTTGAGGTGGCGCAGCAGGCCGAAGCCGAGACCGTGGTCGGGAAGCTCGCGGAGCGACTCCTTGATCCGCTTCAGCGCCGCCCCGGCGTCCGGGCCGCCGGCCAACGCCCCGGCCAGGTCGATCGGCCCGGTGTCCAGGCGGACGGGGAAGATGCTGGTGAACCAGCCGAGGGTGCGGGACAGGTCCACGCCGTCGGCGATCTGCTCCTCCCGGCCGTGTCCCTCCACCGCGACCAGCGCCGCGGGCGGGTCGGTCAGTCCGCGGCGGCGCCGCCAGTCGGCCAGCGCCAGCGCGAGCGCGGTGAGCAGGACGTCGTTGACCCCGGCGTGGAACGCCGCCGGCACCGTGGTGAGCAGCGGCGCGGTCCGGTCGGCCGGCAGCCGCAGGGTGAGCCGGCGGACGCTGGCCAGGTCGCCGACCGGGTCGAGCGGGCGGTGCGCCAGGGCCGGGTCGGGGCCGTCCAGGATCCGGGCCCACAGCGGCAGCTCGGCCAGCCGTCGGGCCGACCGCGCGTCGGCGTGCAGCAGTTCGGACCAGCGTCGCAGCGGGGTGCCGACCGGGGCCAGCCGGGGTGTGCGGCCGGCGGCCACGTCCGCCCAGGCGGCGGCGAGGTCGGACAGCAGGATCCGCCAGGAGACCCCGTCGACGACCACGTGGTGGATCAGCACCGCCAGGTGTCCGGGGTGGTCGGGCCCGGCGTCCAGCCAGACCGCCTGGACCATCACCCCGGCCTCCGGCGCCAGCCGCCGGCCCGCCTGGCGGGCGGCGGCCTCGGCGCGCTCGCGCAGCGCGGCCCCGGTCAGCGGCCCGACCTCGACACGGTGCAGCCGGTCGGCGGCACGGACCGTTCCCGGGGGTCGTACCTCCAGCCGGCCGGGACGCTCCGGGGTGGCGCGGACCAGTCGGGACCGCAACACGTCGTGCCGGTCGACGACCGCCTGCAGCACGGCGCCGAGCCGGTCGGCGGTCGCCCCGGCGGGGAGCCGGACCAGCAGCCACTGGTTGAACGCGTCGATCTCGCCGCCGCACTCGTCCAACCAGCGCATGATCGGGGTGAGGGGTAGTTCGCCGACCCCGGCGGTCGGGTCGTCGGCGGCGGCCTGCCCGGGCACCGGGGTGGCGACGGCCGCCAGCTCGGCGACGGTGCGCCGCTGGAAGACCTGGCGCGGGGTCACCACCAGGCCGGCCCGGCGGGCGCGGACGACGAGCTGGATCGCCACGATGCTGTCCCCGCCGAGGGCGAAGAAGTCGTCGTCGACACCGACCTCGGGCAGGCCGAGCACCTCGGCGTAGAGGGTGCAGAGCAGCTCCTCCCGGGCGTGCCGGGGGCGTGCCCCGGTGGTCAGCGCGGCGAAGTCCGGTGCCGGCAGCGCCGCCCGGTCCAGCTTGCCGCTCGGGGTGACCGGCAACCGGGGCAGCGGCACGAACGCCGTCGGCACCATGTACTCGGGCAGCCAGTTACGGGCGTGGCCGCGCAGCTCGCCCATGAGCGCGGTGACGTCGCGGAACGGGGCGGGACGGTTGGCGTACCGGGTCGGGTCGGCGTCCACCGGCCCGGCGGGCCGGTACGCCGGTCCGGCGACCACCCCGGCCCGGGTGACGACCAGGTCGAGCTCGCCCTCGTCTCCGGCACCGGACCAGGTGACGATCACCTGGTGGCCGAGCCGGTCGACCAGCTCGTGGACCGCCTCCGGGTCAACGCCGTCCCGGTCGGCGGCCCCGGGCCCCTCGGCCGGCGACCCGTCGGCCGCGCCGGTCAGGGCCCGCAGCGCCGCCCGGTCGGCGGAGAGCCGGGCGTTGGGCACCCCGGTCACCCGCAGCACGTCGGCCTGGGCCACCGGCGGCGCGTCGGCGGCCCGTGCCGCCGGCGACGTGCCGGGGGCGGTCGCCGCCGGGCCGAGGGTCCGGTCGAGCAGCTCCGCGAGCGCGTCCAGCCCGCCGACCTCGGACCAGGTGACCTCCCGGACGACGAGCGGCGCGTCGGTGCCGCGGGGCGCGCCGTCGTGGCCGGTGTGCAACACGACGTCGTACCGGTAGCGGGTCAGCTCGGTGTGCGCCCGGCCTCGCCTGACCCGCACGTCGGCCGCGCGGATTCCGGGGACGGCGCCGACCAGCGCGGGGAAGAAGTCCGGGTCGAGCAGCAGCTCCCCCTCCCAGGCGAGCCCGGCCTCCAGGGCCGCCCGGGCCGCGGTCCGTCCCGGGCCGTCCGCCCGCCGCCGGCCGGCCTCGACCCCGGCCCGCAACAGCCGGTGCAGACGCAGGTTGCGCACGTCGCCGACGAAGACCACCCCGCCCGGGGCGAGCAGCCCGACCAGCCCGCGCAGCACGTCCAGCAGGTAGTCGGCGCTCGGGAAGTACTGCACCACCGAGTTGAGCACGATGGTGTCGAAGAAGCCGCTGGGAAGGTTGTCGGTGACGTCGGCGGGTTGGGTGCGCAGTTCCACCCGGCCGGCCAGTTCGGGCCGCCCGGCGAGCTGGGCCCGCAGCGCCGCGATCGCCTCCCCGGACAGGTCGGTGCCCCAGTACGCCTCGACCCGGGGCGCCACCCGGGCCAGCAGCAGTCCGCTGCCGACCCCGACCTCCAGTACCCGGCGCGGGCGCAGGGCCAGGATGCGCTGCACGGTGGCGTCGCGCCACTCGCGCATCTGCTCCACCGGGATCGGCAGCCCGTCGTAGCTGCTGTTCCAGCCGGTGAAGTTCTCTCCGAACTCCTCGGACCGCCCGGCGGTGTACAGCAGGTCGTGCAGCCGCTCCCAGTCGCCGACCCGGTCGGCCTCGGCCGCGGTGTCCCGGTGCGGCCCGCGGTCCAGCGCCGGTACGACGTACGCGGCCAGTCGCGGTTCACCGGTCGGCCCGGGACGCGCCACCACCGCCACCTGCCCGACCGCCGGGTGCTGGCCGAGCACCGCCTCGACCTCGCCCGGCTCGATCCGGTAGCCCCGGATCTTCACCTGGTCGTCGGCCCGCCCGACGAACTCCAGCCGCCCGTCCGGCAGCCACCGCACCAGGTCGCCGGTGCGGTAGAGCCGGCCCCCCGGCGGCCCGTACGGGTCGGCGACGAACCGCTCGGCGGTCAGCGCCGGTCGGTTCAGGTAGCCCCGGGCCAGCCCCGGACCGCCCAGGTACAGCTCACCGGTGGTGCCCACCGGCACCGGCCGCAACGCGGCGTCGAGCACGTAACACCTGGTGCCCGGGTCGGGACGCCCGATCGGCACGACACCGTCGGGCGGGGTCCGCGGGTCGCACTCACCGAGCGTCGAGTTGACCGTGGCCTCGGTCGGCCCGTACGCGTTGAACATCGGCCGGTCGACCGCCCAGCGGGCGACCAGCGCCGGGGAGACCCGCTCGGTACCGGCCAGCAGCGTCGCGCCGGCCGGCAGGGTGCAGTCCCGGGGCAGGGCGGCGAGCAGCGCCGGCGGCAGGATCATGAACGTCACCCCGTGCCGGTGGGCGTACCGGGTCAGCTCGGGCCCGGGAACCCGAAGCTCGGCCGGCACGACCACCAACCGGCCGCCGGAGAGCAGGCCGAGGCACAGGTCCCAGAAGGCGACGTCGAAGCTGGGCGAGGCGAACTGCAACACCCGGCTGTGCGGGCCGACCCCGAGCCGGACGCGCTGGGTGGCGACGAGCTTCGCCACGCCGGCGTGCGTCACCACCACCCCCTTGGGCCGGCCCGTCGAGCCGGAGGTGTAGATGACGTAGGCGGCGTTGTCCGGAGTCAGCGGCGTCCCCCGGTCGGCGTCGGTCGGGTCGGCCGGGTCGGTCGGCGTCTCACCCCGCGGCGTCTCGTCCAGCAGCAGCCGGGGCAGCTCCGGAGGCACCGGCAGGCACGCCGCCAGGTCGGCGGTGGTGACCAGGCACACCGGCCGCGCGTCGGCGAGCATGTAGGCGATCCGCTCGGCCGGGTAGTCGGCGTCCAACGGCAGGTAGGCGCCGCCGGCCTTGAGCACCGCCACCTGGGCGATGATCATCTCCGCCGACCGGGGCAGGCAGACGGCGACGACCCTCTCCGGCCCGGCGCCCCGGGCCAGCAGCGCGTGCGCCAACCGGTTGGCCCGGGCGTTCACCTCGGCGTACGTCAGTTCGGTGTCCTCGAAGACCAGCGCCACCGCCCGCGGGGACCGCCGGACCTGGGCCTCGAACAGATCCGGCCAGGTCACCGGCGGACCCGGCGCCACGGTCTCGTTCCACTCCACGAGGATCCGGTGGCGTTCCGCGGCGCTCAGTCCGCCGTCTGCGGGGTCCAGGCTGGTGGTGGACACGACGAGGTACCGCCTCTCTCAGCGGGGTGGTCGGTGGAACGGGGGTGGGCGGGCCGGCGGCCGCGTGGCCACCGGCCCGGACGACCGGCGCTCAGGCGCCCAGCAGGGGCAGGATCTGGTCCAGGGCGTACGGGACGCTCAGCACGGTGCTGAAGGAGAGCGCGGCGCCCAGCGGCGGGTCCTCGTACGGCAGGAAGAGGGCGCCGTTCCGCCTGGCCACCTCGAGCGTGGCCCAGACGCGGTCGGCCCGGACCCGGGCCTCGGCGGAGGGGTCGGAGGTGAGGAAGACGACGCGGTCGACGTCGATGAGGTCGAGCCGCTCGGAGCCGATCTCGGCGGCGTACTCGTCGCCGGCCGCCTCGGCGATGCGCTGCGGCACGGTGAAGCCGAGCTGGGTCAGGAAGACCACCTTCGGGTCGCTCGGCGCGAACACGGCGTACTTGCCGGCCTCGTACGGCTCGACCACCGCGACGGTCTTCCCGGCGAACCCGGGGTGCTCCTGGCGTGCCTTCGCGAACCGGGCGTCGACGTCGGCGATCAGTTTCTCGGCCTGCTCCGGCCTGCCGAGCGCCCGGCCGGCCTGCCGGGTCAGTTCCTGCCAGGGCGCGGCGTAGTCGGCGTAGCCCCTCGGCTGGGCCACCGTCGGGGCGATCTGTGACAGCTTCTGGTACTGGTCCTGGGTCATCCCGGAGTAGAGGCCGAGGATGAGGTCCGGCTTCAGCGCGGCGATCTTCTCCAGGTTGTAGTCGTCGCGCTCGCCGACGATCTCGGGCGGGCTGCCGCCCCACAGTGGTTGCGCCCACGGCCACCTGCCGTACGGCCGTTCGCCGAACCAGTCGACGGCGCCGACCGGCACGGTCCCGAGGGCGAGCACCGGGTCCTGGTCGCTGAGCCCGAGCGTCACGACCCGGGTCGGCGGTCGGGGGATCTCGGTGACGCCGTACTTGTGCTCGACCCGGATGGGGAAGGTACCGGAGCTCGTCGCGGGCGCCGGCGGGTCCTCGCGGCCGGTGTCGCCGCCGCAGCCGGTCGTGGTGAGGGCGAGGGCGAGCAGGACGGCGGTCAGGCGGAGCCGGCGGGTGCTGCGGTGAGGTGGGCGGGACATGGACTCCTCGTCGGGTCGTCGGCCGTGGCGCGCCGCGCGGGCCGCCCGGCCGCGTGGCGTGCGGCTGGTGTCCGGCCGGCCGGTCGCGCACGGTACGGACCGGGGTGCGACCGCGGGCGCCGGACGGCAGGCGTCAGTGACGGCCGTCAGGCCGTTCGGGTGCGGAGGTGGTGCGGGTACGCCGGTGTCGGCTGCGACGCCGGCGCGGGGCGGGCCGCTGCGCAGCCGGCCCGTGGCGGGCGGTGTCACCCGCTGCCGCCGATAGTAAGGTAATCCTTACCTAACCTCAACCGGCGTGAATTCGCCGGGGCGGTGACCGTCAGGGCCGCGAAGTAAGGTATACCTATCCTAAGAAGACCCCAGGAAGATCGCCCCTCCGGCCGGTCCCTTCCCGACGATGCGTGAGGCCCGCGTGACAACTGACCAGGCAACCCCGGCGGTGCCCGACCGATCCCGGACCGGCCGACCCCCCGAGGCCCGGCGCCGCCCGCTCGGTGCCCTCGGTCTCCTCCTGGGCACGACAGCCGTGCTGGTCGTGCTGGCGCTCTGCTCGGTCGCCGTCGGCAGTCGGCCCATCCCGCTCGACGAGGTGGTCACGACCCTGCGCGACCGGTCCGCGGCCGACCCGCACCTGGAGGCGATCATCTGGGGGGTACGCCTCCCCCGCACCCTGCTCGGCCTCTGTGTCGGAGCGGCGCTCGGGCTGTCCGGCGCGCTCATGCAGGGGCTGACCCGCAACCCCCTCGCCGACCCGGGTCTGCTCGGGGTCAGCGCCGGCGGCGCACTCGGCGTCAGCATCGGCGTCGGCGTGTTCGGCGTCAGCGCCCTGTACGGCTACATCTGGTTCGCCTTCGCCGGCGCCCTGTTGGCCAGCGTCGTGGTGTACCTGCTCGGCAGCCTCGGCCGGGGCGGTTCCACCCCGGTCAAGATCGCACTGGCCGGGGTGGCGGTCACCTTCCTGCTCAACTCACTGACCTACGTCATCGTGTTGCGCTCGCCGGAGGCGCTCAACCGCTACCGGTTCTGGGCCGCCGGCTCCCTCGCCGGCCCGGACGGCAACACCGTCCTGGCGGTCCTGCCGTTCGTGTGCGCCGGTGCCGTCCTGGCGATCGCCACCGCCCCCGCCCTGAACAGCCTCGCCCTCGGCGACGACGTCGCCGCCGCGCTCGGCCGGCGGGTCCGGTGGGTCCGGCTGCAGGGCGTCCTGGCGGTCACCCTGCTCGCCGGCGCGGCGGTCGCCGTCGCGGGTCCGATCGTCTTCGTCGGACTGGTCGTCCCGCACGTGGCCCGGCTGGTCACCGGCCCGGACCACCGGTGGCTGCTGCCCTTCTCCATGGTGCTCGCCCCCGCCCTGTTGCTCCTGGCCGACGTGGTCGGCCGGGTCGTCGCCCGGCCCAGCGAGGTCGGGGTCGGCATCGTCGCCGCCTTCCTCGGCGGCCCGTTCTTCATCGCGCTGGTTCGCCGGCGCCGACTGGCGGAGCTGTAGGTCCGGATGAGTCTGCTCGCACTGTCCCGCCGCCCCGGACGGATCACGTTCCGGCTGGCGGCCGTCTCCGGCGTCCTGCGACCCCGGCTGCTGCTGAGCTGCGTCGCGCTCGCCGCGCTGACCCTCGTGGTCTGCTGTGTCGGCATCGCGACCGGGGACTACCCGATGAGCCCGCGGGACGTCCTCCCGGCGCTCGTCGGCGCCGGCGACCCCGGGCAGGTCTTCATCGTGCGGGAACTGCGGTTGCCCCGCGCCCTGGTCGCGGTGCTGGCCGGCGCGGCGTTCGCCGTCTCGGGGGGCATCTTCCAGACCATCACCCGTAACCCCCTGGCCAGCCCGGACATGATCGGCATCAACGCCGGGGCCGCCACGGCGGTGGTCGCCGGGATCGTCCTGGGCGGCGGTGGTCTCCGCCTGCCCCCGCTGGGCCTGGCCGGCGGGCTGGCCACCGCCGGGCTGATCTACCTGCTCGCGTGGCGGCGCGGCACGACCGGCTACCGGATCATCCTGGTCGGCATCGCGATGGCCTGGATGTGCTCCAGCGCCACCGACTACCTGCTGACCCGGGCCCAGCTCACCGAGGCGCAGAGCGCGCTCGGCTGGCTGGTCGGCAACATCAACGGCCGGGGCTGGGAGAGCGTGCGCCCGCTGGGCGTGGCGGTGGCGGTCCTGCTCCCGGTGGCGCTCCTGCTCGGCCGCTGGACCCGGACCCTGCACCTCGGTGACGAGGTCGCCCGGGGCCTGGGCACCCCCGTCCAGCTCGCCCGGCTCTGCCTGCTGCTCGTCGGGGTCGCGCTGGTGGCCTTCGCCACGGCGTCGACCGGTCCGGTGCTCTTCGTGGCGCTCGCCGCGCCGCAGATCGCCCAACGGCTCGCCGGGCTGTCCGCACCCCCGCTCCTCACCGCCGCGCTCACCGGGGCGCTGATGGTCGCGGCCAGCGACCTGCTGGCCCGCTGGATCATCCCGGACGCCGACCTGCCGGTCGGTGTCGTCACCGGGGCACTCGGCGCGGCGTTCCTGCTCTGGCTGCTCGTCCGGACCAACCGCGCCGGTTCTGGAGGCTGACGTGACCCCTCACCCGACCCTGACCGAGACCGCTCCACCGTCCGCGGCCGGTGCCGACCGTCCGGCCCCGGCCGACACCGCCGCGACCGTGCCGGCGGCGCCACCGCCGTCGCTGCGGGCCGAGCAGTTGCGGCTGACGTACGGCGACCGGGTCGTCGTCGACGGCCTCGACCTGGTGATCCCGCCGGGCAAGATCAGCGTGATCGTGGGCGCCAACGCCTGTGGCAAGTCCACGCTGCTGCGGGCGCTCGCCCGGCTGCTCAACCCGACGGCCGGCAGCGTCCAGCTCGACGGGAAGGCGATCCACACCCTCCCCACCCGGCAGGTCGCCCGGCAGGTGGGGATCCTGCCGCAGGCGCCGGTCGCGCCCGAGGGACTGACCGTGATCGACCTCGTCAGCCGCGGGCGTGCCCCCCACCAGACCTGGTGGCGGCAGTGGTCGGCGGCGGACGAGGCGGCCGTCGCCGAGGCGCTGGCCGCCACCGGGGTCACCGAGTTCGCCGACCGGCCGGTCGACGAGCTCTCCGGCGGGCAGCGGCAGCGGGCCTGGATCGCCATGGCCGTCGCCCAGCAGACCCCGGTGCTGCTGCTGGACGAGCCGACCACCTTCCTGGACCTGTCGCACCAGATCGACGTGCTGGACCTCGTCGTCGACCTGAACCGCCGGGACGGCCGGACCGTGGTGATGGTGCTGCACGACCTCAACCAGGCCTGCCGGTACGCCGACCACGTCATCGCGATGAAGGCCGGCCGGATCGTCGCCCAGGGCGCACCGGCGGAGGTGGTCACCGCCGAGCTGGTCGCCGAGGTCTTCGACGTCCGCTGCGCGGTGACCGAGGACCCGCTGACCGGCACGCCGCTGGTCATCCCGACCGGCCGGCACCACGGCCCGGCCGCACCGGCCCTCGTCGCGGGCTGAGGCCGCCGGGCGGGCGCCTCCCGACGTGAGGCGGCCCTCGGCTTCGGGCGGCCCTCAGCCCGCGGCGGCCCCGGCGTACTCCGGTCGTCGGCCCGCGCCCGGGTCGGCGGCCTGCCCGGCGCGGGCCGCGACCGAGGCGAGGATCTCCGCCGCCCGGATGGCGACGTTGGAGAGCAGGGACGAGGAGATGCCGTGGGTGTGCTCGGTGGCACCCTGCAGGTAGATGCCGCCGCGTACCGCCACGCGGGTACGCATCCGGTAGTCCCGGTCCACCCGCGCCCGCCCGGCCTCGTCGCGCTCGCAGAGGTCGGCGGCCTCGCCGAGCAGGGCGAACGGGTCGACCGGACGGTAGCCGGTGGCGAAGATCAGCACGTCGGCGTCGAGGACGGTCCTCTCGGCGCTGGCCATCGACTCCACCACCACCCGCACGCCCCGCTCGGTCCGCACCGTCTCGACCAGCCGCGAGAGGTGGAAGATCCGCAGCCGCTGCACCCCGCGGACCTTCTCCTGGTAGACCCGGCGGTACAGCTCGTCGATGAGGTCCTGGTCGACCACGGAGTAGTTGGTGTTGGAGTGGTAGGCGAGCACCGCCTCCTTGACCTTCGGGGGCGCGGCGAAGAACTCCCCCACCGCGTTCGGGTCGAAGATGCGGTTGACGAAGGAGCTGTCGTCGGCCGGGCTGTAGCCGTACCGGGAGAAGACCGCGCAGACCTCGGCCTCGGGGTAGGTGCGGTGCAGGTACTCGACGGTCTCGGCGGCGCTCTGCCCGGCGCCGACCACGACGAACCGCGACGGCGCGGCGGGAACCAGGCCACGGAGGTTCGGCAGCAGGTCCCGGTTGTGCCAGATGCGGGTGTCCAGGGTGACCCCCTCCGGCAGGTGCGGCTGCAACCCGGCGCCGAGCACCAGGTTGCGGGCCCGGAACACCGCGGGTGGGGCGGAGCAGGGACCGGTGCGGGCCAGCACCTCGAAGTGGTCCACCACGCCGGCGACGCGGACCGGCCGGACGTCGACGACCTCGTGCCCGTACCGGACGAGGTCGTCGACCCGGGCGGCCGCCCACTCGAGGTAGTCGTGGAACTCGACCCGGGACGGGAAGAAGGTCTTGTGGTTGACGAAGTCGACGAGCCGACCCCGGTCCCGCAGGTAGCAGAGGAAGCTGAACTCGCTGGTCGGGTTGCGCAACGTCACCAGGTCCTTGAGGAACGACACCTGCATCGTGGCGTCGTCCAGCAGCATCCCCCGGTGCCAGCCGAACCGGGGCTGGCGCTCCAGGAAGACGGCGCGTCCGATCCGGTGGGCGGCCGTCCCGGCCCGGTCCGCCTCGCGGATGGCGATGGCGAGGGCGAGGTTCGACGGGCCGAAGCCGACACCGAGAAGCTCGTACAGCCCTGTGTCGTCGTGGCGATCGGTACGTGACATTCCTGTCCCAATCAGTCTGCCAGGTCGGCCCGGACGGCGTGCCGAGGACGCGGATCCCTGTGGGCTCCCGGAGCGGCGGCAGGTGGTCGACCATCCCCAGGATTTAGGTTAGGCTAACCTACATCTCTATCGAGGACAACAAGGAACGCCGACGGTCGAGAGTAGACGGTCGGAACGCGGATCCTGGACGGCCCGGCGAACGCTGGGCGCCGAGCGCGGAGGGAGACGCCGATGCGGGTTGTCATGTTCGGCTACCAGACCTGGGGGCACCGGACCCTGCAGGCGCTGCTCGACTCACCGCACGAGGTCACCCTGGTCGTCACCCACCCGCCCAGCGACCACCCCTACGAGCGGATCTGGAACGACTCGGTGGCCGAGCTGGCCGCCAAGCACGACATCCCCGTGCTGCTGCGGCAGCGCCCCGGCGACGCCGAGCTGATGGCGCGGCTGCGGGCGGCGGAACCCGACGTCATCGTCGCCACCAACTGGCGCACCTGGATCCCGCCGGAGATCTTCACCCTGCCGCCGCGCGGCACCCTCAACGTGCACGACTCGCTGCTGCCGGCGTACGCCGGATTCTCGCCGCTGATCTGGGCGCTGATCAACGGCGAGTCCGAGGTCGGGGTGACCGCCCACATGATGGACGAGACCCTCGACGCCGGCGACATCGTGGTGCAGCGGGCCGTCCCGGTCGGCCCCACCGACACCGCCACCGACCTCTTCTTCCGGACCCTGGAACTCTTCGGCCCGATCACCCTCGAGGCGCTCGACCTGCTCGCCACCGGCCGCACCGACTGGATCAGGCAGGACCGGTCGAAGGCGAGCTTCTTCCACAAGCGGTCCGAGGAGGACAGCCGCATCGACTGGAACCGGCCGGCGGAGGAGATCGAGCGACTGATCCGCGCGCAGTCCGACCCGTACCCGAACGCCTTCACCTACCACGACGGCGCACGGCTGCGCATCCTCGCCGCCCGGGTCTCCCGGGGCCGCTACGGCGGCACGCCGGGCCGGATCTTCTTCCGCGAGGACGACGGCGTGGTGATCGTGGCCGGTCCCGACGCACACCGCGGGCGCAACCACGGCCTGGCCATCACCCGGGTACGCACCGAGGACGGCCGGGACCACGCCGCGACCGACTACTTCCGGAGCATGGGCGGGTACCTCACCCCGTACCCGGACCGCCGCCTCTGACCCGGCCGCCGCCGAATCTGTCCCACGGCCGGGTCATGCCGTGCCCCGGAGGTTGCGCGTTCCCCACCGCGGCCCCGCCCGACTGCCTAGGCTGGATGCGAGCCGGCGACCGGAGACCGACGAACCGGGCGGGCGTCCGTGACCGGTGACCGGGGCGGGCCCGGGTGCGGCGGCGCGACCGCAGGATCACGCGCGACCGGAGAGTGGAACCATGGCAGGGGTGAACGCGTCCGACAGCCGGGGCGGTCTGCTCGCCGGCAAGGTCGCGTTCATCACCGGCGCGGGCCGGGGCATCGGGGCGGCGGCGGCCCGGCTGTTCGCCCGCGAGGGCGCCGCGGTCGTCCTCGCCGCCCGCACCCAGTCCCAGCTCGTCGACGTGGTCGACCAGATCCGCGCCGCCGGCGGGACCGCCGACTACGTGCTCACCGACCTGACCGACCCGGGGAGCGTCCAGCACGCCGTCGACACCGTCATCCGGCTGCACCACCGGCTCGACGTCGCCTTCAACAACGCCGGCGTCTCGATCCCGCGCACCCCGCTGGTCAACGCCACGACGGAGAACTTCGACCTGGTCAGCGCCGTGAACTACCGGGGCGTGTTCCTCGCCATGACCGCCGAGATCCGGGCCATCCGGGCGACCGCCGGCTCCGGTGCGATCGTCAACAACAGCAGCGTCGGCAGCCTGCGGGGCGCACCGGGGTTGGGGCCGTACGCGGCCACCAAGCGGGCCGTCAACAGCCTCACCGAGACCGCGGCGGCCGAGTACGGCCCGGAGGGGATCCGGGTGAACGCGATCGCCCCCGGCACCACGATGACCGGGGTGATCCGCCGGTGGGTCGAGGCGGAACCGGGCGCCGTCGACCGGCTGAACTCCCTCACGCCGTTGCGCCGGGCCGCGGAGCCGGAAGAGATCGCCGAGGCCGCCGCCTGGCTGCTCAGCGACCGCGCCTCCTACGTCACCGGCGTCTGCCTGCCGGTGGACGGCGGTCTGCGCGCCTGACCCCACCCGCCGGGTGGGAACGCGACGCGCGCCCCGGGCGCCCGTCAGCCGGCCGCGCCGCGCGGCGGCAGGACGGAACCGGTCAAGCGCCCACCCGGGCGGTAGACCACACACATCACCGTACGGTCGCCGTCGGCCCAGGTCTGCGCGGTCGGCAGGACCGGGTAGTAGTCGAGGGTGCCCCGGGCCCGGTCCGGCCATCGTCGGTCGAAGAACTCGCCGCAGCCCCGCCAGGCCGACGCCGCCAGCCGGGGCCGGTCCCACGGCCCGTCGGCGACCCGCAGGAAGCCGAACACCTGGTTGTCCGCCCCCCGCTCACAGGGCTGGTAGCGGACCACCACGTCGGCGTCGCGCCGGGAGTACGCCGGGTCGGTGAAGCACTCACCGCCCTCGATGGTGAGGATGCCGGTGGTCTCCGCCGTGACGAAGGTGTCCGTCTTGGTCAACGGCGCCGGGGCCGACGGTTCGACGGCGAAGAGCGCGGCGAGGGTGCCGGCGGTGGCGGCCACCGCCCAGCGGCGGGACGGCAGGTTCATCGGGCTCCCTCCGGTCGGCCGGGCGGCAGCGATCGTGGCGGGCCGGGATGAACGCGAGGCCACGCACGGCTGACCTCTCGCCGGCCGCAACGTGAAACCTCCGGCCCGCGGACCGAGGGGAGTCCGAGCGTTCACCCGCGCGTCAGCCGCCGGTCGACCGGCCTTAGGTCAGCTCTGCGTGAATGCGTCCCGGTCACCGGTCACCGGCCGGTGACGAGTGTCCACCCATGCGAAAGGTGCTTGTCGTTGAGAGACGTCAGACGACCCTGGATCGCGGGTTCGCGGCGGGCGCGGCTGGTGGCGGTCGGCGCGTCGGCCCTGCTCGTCGGCGGCTTCGCGCTGACGCCGGTGGCGTTCGGCGACGCCGCGCCGGGCAGGTTCCCGGCGGCGGAGATCCACCGACCGTCCCCGGTCCCCGACCGCATCATCCTCATCCCGACCGCCACGCCCGCCACCTCGCAGCGGGTGACCTGGCGGGCCGAGGCCAGCGCCGAATGGGCCCGGGCCGAGATCATGGAGGCGCCGGCAGCGCTCGGCCAGGTGGCACCCCCCGCCGGGGCGGTCACCGTGGTGAGGGCCAGCTCCACCACCTCGGTCAACACCTCGCTGGGGTACGCCTCGACGTACCACACCGTGGAGTTCACGGGTCTGAAGCCGAACACCCGCTACACGTACCGGGTCGGCGACGGGACCAACTGGAGCCCGTGGACCGACTTCACCACCGCCGCCGCCGACCTGAGGCCGTTCTCGTTCATCTACTACGGCGACGCGCAGAACTACCTCGACTCGGCACTGCCCCGGGTGTTCCGGCAGGCGTTCGCGGACCGTCCCGAGGCGAAGCTGATCATCAACGCCGGTGACCTCGTCGACTCCGCCAACAGCGAGGAGCAGTGGGGGCAGTGGTACCAGGCCGGCGGCTTCATCAACAGCCAGATCAACAACATCTCCGTCCCGGGCAACCACGAGTACAGCGGCGGTGCGCTGTCGTCGTTCTGGGCGCCGCAGTTCCCGTACCCGGACAACGGGCCGGCGCAGTGGCCGGACGAGCTGGACCGGACCGCCTACACCGTGGACTACCAGGGGGTACGGTTCATCGGCCTGAACAGCAACGTGCAGGGAAGCCCGGACGTCATGGCCGCGCAGACCGCGTGGCTGGAGCAGCAGCTGGCCAACAACCCGAACAGGTGGACCGTGGTGACCTTCCACCACCCGGTCTACTCGACGGCGGCCGGACGGAACAACCCGGTGATCCGCCAGCAGTGGGGTCCCCTGTTCGAGAGGTACGGCGTCGACCTCGTCCTGCAGGGACACGACCACACGTACGGCCGGGGCAGCGTCAGCTCGTCGCGCCGGTCGCTGTCCGTGCACGACAGCACCGTCTACGCGGTGTCGGTCTCCGGCGGCAAGATGTACGACGTCGACGGCTCGGTCTGGACCGGCAACGGCGCCGACATCATGAGCATGGCCGAGGACAAGCAGCTCTACCAGCTCGTCGACGTCACCGCCGACAGCATCCGGTACGAGGCCCGCTACGCCAACGGCCGGCTCCACGACGGCGTCGTCATCCGGAAGAACGCCGCCGGTGAGCGGACGGTCAACGAGCTGCGTACCCCGGAGAACACCACGGGCGAGCAGGTGACGGTCGACCGGACGACCGTCACGCGGAAGGACCAGCTCACGGTCTCGGCGTACGGATACGACCCGGGCGAGCAGGTGGCCGTGTACCTGCGTGACACCCGGGGCGGTACCGGACGCAAGGAAGTGCTCGTCGCCCACCGGCGGGCCGACGAGCTGGGCCGCCTGACGTACAGCTTCACACTGCCGCCGCCGGTGACGCGCAAGGGCACCTACGTGGTCTACCTGGAGAGCCCGAACCAGCGCATCACCAGCCCTGTCATCACCGTGACCAGGTGACACCCGGACCGGGCGCGGCGGGGACGGTCCGCGCCGCGCCCGGTCCGCCACCACAGAGAGGCTTTCGTGACTGTCCGCATCCGACCCGTCCGCGCGGTGCTGGCCGGCGCCGCCGCGGCGGCCCTCGCCGTCACGGCGGCGCCGGCCGCCGCCCATCCCTTCGGCCCGCCGTCCACGGCACACGTCACCGTCGACGGCACCCGGGTCACGATCGCCTGGCGCGCCGCCGAGGACGACTGGGTCGCCCTGGGCCACGCGCTCGGGGCCTTCGAGAACCCGTCCCTCGGGCCGGTGGCGACCGAGCTGACCGGTGAGCAGAAGCTGCGCCGGTCCACCCGGGTCCACGACTACCTGCTGGACCGGATCACGGTGCGGCAGGACGACGCCCCGTGCCCGGGCCGGGTGGTGGCCCTCGACCGGCTGCTCGACCAGGGCGCCCGGCTGCGGTTCGAGTGTCCCGCCGAGGTGGCCGAACTCGACATCACCCTCACCGCGCTGACCGATCTCAACGAGGCGTACCGAACGGTGCTCACCAGCCAGACCCCGGCGGTCCCGAGGCGGGTCCTGTTCACCGCCGCCGAGCCGACCCACCGGATGCGGTTCTCCGCCGACGGCGGCGGTCCGGGCCGGACCGGGCCCCTGGTCGGTGCCGGCGCGGCCCTGGCCACCGCCCTGGCCGCCCTGGCCGTGACACGGCTGTGGCGACGCGTACGGAGCCGGTCGTGACCGGCGTCGAGCAGCGGCTGGTCGCACTCTTCGACGGCCGCGCGGTCTTCTGGCTGGCCCTGGTGGTGGCGGTCGGCGTCGGGGCCGCACACGCGGTCGCACCGGGCCACGGCAAGAGCATCACCGCGGCGTACCTGCTGGGCACCCGGGGCCGATACCGGGACGCCCTACGACTCGGTGTGATCGTGGCGGCGATGCACACCTGCTCGGTCCTGGTGCTGGCGCTGGTCTGGGTCGGGCTCAGCGGCGCGGCGGGCGTCGGCACGAGGGACCTGACCGCCTGGTTGCAGGTCGTGGCCGGACTGGTCGTGATCGGCGTCGGCGCCCACCTGACCTGGCGGCACCTCCGGGGCCGGGGGCACGGGCACGCGCACCCTCACCGGTCTGCGCGTACGCCCGGGCACGGGCACCCCCACGACCACCAACACCACGACACGCCGGCGCCGGCCGACCCGTGGTCCCGGCGCGGGCTGACCGCGCTGGCCGTCTCCGGTGGGCTGCTCCCCTCCCCCTCCGCGTTCCTCGTTCTGGTCAGCGGCCTGCTGACCGGCCGCGCCGTCGACGCGCTCGTCCTGGTCCTCGCCTTCGGCCTCGGCATGGCGGTCACCCTGACCGGGGTCGGCGTGGTGACGATCCGGGGGTTCGCGCTGCTGGCCGGGCGGGTCCGGCGCTGGCCGGTGGCGGTGACCGCCACCTGGCTGCCGGCGCTCGCCGGGGTGTTCGTGAGCGTCGGCGGTTGTCTCTACCTCGTCGCCGCGGTGTCCGTTCTCTACGGCTGACCCCCTGCGGCCGACCCCGGGCCACCGACCCGGGTGGGCTCCGGTTCCGGCCGCGCCGGCCCGGCGCGGCCGGGGTGCGGACCCGGCGGTGGAATGCGGTAAGTGCCCGCCGGTCAGCCGGCGCCTCCCGGCGGGCTCGACCCCGCCGTGATTCCGACGAGCAGCCAGCCGAGGCCCCGGGTGAACTGCGCCGTCACGTCCGCCGGCGCGAGCGGGCGCTCGCCGTCGGGGCCCACGGCGGCGAACGCGGCGGAGCCGATGGCGTGCACGATGAGTACCCGGCGCGCCTGCCCGACGTCGGACTCGTCGACGCCGGCCCGGCGCAGCAGGGTGTCGAGGATCTCGCCTAGCCGGACGGCGTTGGCACCCCGGGCGCCCTGCCGGGCCAGGAAGACCGGCACCAGGTCGGGGTGTCCGAGCAGCACCGTGTACGTCGACGTCATCAGGGCGCTGATCCCGGCGACCGGGTCGGGCGTGTCCGCCTCCGGCGCGTGGACCTCGGCGAGCACGCCGTCGAGGACCTCGTCGAGCAGCTCGGTCTTGCTGCGGACGTAGCTGTAGAGCGTGTTCGGGGCGACGCCGAGCCGGCGGGCCAGCGACCGCATGGAAAGCGCCTCGATCCCCCCCTCGGCGAGCAGTGTCCGGGCCGCGGTGAGGACGTCCGCCCTGGTCAGTCCGGCCCGTTGCCCCGGGCCGCGAGAGGTGCTTCGCATGTTGCAAACTGTACACCGTCCAGTTAAATTGGACGCTGTCCAGTAACTGAGGGAGTACACATGACGTCCCCACCCCCGATCGTCGGCACCGCCGCCGGTGTCCCGTTCCTCGCCGTACCGCCGGAGGGCGGGCCGCGCCCCGCGCCGGTCGTCGTGGCCTGGCACCTGCTGGACCCGCCCCGCACCGAGGCCGCCCTCGCCGCCGCGCTTCCGCTGGCCGGGCTGGACGCCTGGCGGATCTACCTGGGCCTGCCGCTGTCCGGATCCCGGCTGCCGGCCGGCGGCTTCGACGAGCTGATGCGGCTCGGCTACGAGGACTCGGTGCGCAACCTGCAGGGCCCGATCACCGTCCAAGGCGCCGAGGAGTTCCCGGCGGCCTGGGCGGAACTGCGGGACCGGCTCGGGTTCGGCGACAGCCCGCTGGCCCTGGTGGGTGGGTCGATCGGCTCCGCCGTGGCCCAGCTGGTGCTGACCGAGACCGCGCCGGCGGCCGGCCTGTCGGTCTCGGCGGCGGTGCTGATCAGTCCCGTGATCGAACTACGGGCCGTGGTGGGGGCGATGAGCCGGCGGTACGGCCTCACCTACACCTGGACACCGGAGTCGGACGCGGTGGCCGACCGACTCGACTTCACGGCCCGGGCCGCGGAGATCGCCGCAGCCGGCGAGCCGGCGATCCTGGCCGTCGTCGGCGCCGACGACACCCCGGACGGGTTCCTCGACCCGGCCCGGCGGCTCACCACGGCCCTCGCCGCCCGGTACACCGACCCGAGCCGGGTCGACCTGGTCGTCGTTCCCGGCATGGCACACGCGTTGGCCGAGGAGCCCGGCCTCGAACCCGCCGCCCAACTTCCGCACGCCCGGGTGGTCGACCAGCACGCGGTGACCTGGCTGCGCAGACACCTGGCGGCCCGCCGGCCCGACACCGCCGCGGCCGAGACTCCCCGGTGACCCGCCCGACGGACGTCCGGGACGGCCGGAGCAGCCCGTGACGATCGTCCTCGTCCACGGCAACCCGGAGACCACGGCCGTCTGGGACCCCCTGGTCGACGCGCTGGGCCGACCCGACGTCGTCCGACTGGCGCCGCCCGGGTTCGGCGCCCCCGTCCCGCCCGGCTTCGCCGGCACGCCGCAGGCGTACCGGGACTGGCTGGTCGCCGAACTCGAGGCCCTGGGCGGCCCGGTCGACCTGGTGGGTCACGACTGGGGCGGCGCACACGTGCTGGGCGTGGCGACGACCCGGCCCGACCTGCTGCGCAGCTGGTGTACGGACAGCATCGGGATGTTCGAACCCGGCTTCGCCTGGCACCGGCTGGCCCGGACCTGGCAGACGCCGGGCGACGGCGAGACGGCGGTGGCCGCGTTGACTGATCCCGACCCGGACCGCAGGGCGGCCTACCTGGTCTGGGTCGGCGTCCCGCCCGCGGTCGCCGCCGCACTGGCGCCCGGTTGCGCCGCGGTCTCCGGCGACGCGGTGCTGCGGCTCTACCGCAGCGCCCCGCCGTCGGTGCTGGCCGACCTCGGCCGCGTGCTACCGGCCGCGCGCCGGCGTCCCGGGCTCGTCCTGCTGGCCACCGCCGACACTGCACTCGGCGACGCCGCGAGCCGCCGCCGCGCCGCGGCACGGGCCGGAGCAGCCGTCGGCGTCCTGCCCGGCCTCGGACACTGGTGGATGCTCGAGGACCCCCGGCTCGCCGCCGACTTGCTGCGGCGCTTCTGGGCACGGCGGGACGGGTCGGCCCGCGCGGTGCCCGGCACGCCGGCGTGACAGTCCCGGCGGCCACCGCCAGGGAGTACGCGGCACGCCCGGGATCGGGACCGCATCCGGCGGTGGCCACCCCCGCCGGCTCCCGGACCCGGTGGTGCCGCGCCCGGGCGGTGGGCGTCCACCGCTGCGGCGGGGTCGGCCGGAGGTGTTCCGCCCCGACCCCGCCGCGTCGGCGGTCAGTCCGCGAACAGCCCGGTGAGGACCTGCGCGGTCTGCGCCGGGTTGGTGGTGACGAAGTAGTGGTCGCCGGTGACCAGGTGCAGGCTGGCGAGCCGGTCGCCGGGGAGCAGCGCGGCGAGCGCCTCCCGCGTGCACAGCCGGTCCTCGGTGCCGAGCAGGACGTGCACCGGCCGGGTCCGGACGCCCTGGAACCCGTGCGGGGCGAGCGCGATGTCCCGGCGGAACCGGGGCAGCAGCAGCCGACCGATCTCCTCCGGGGTCAGCGAGGTCGCCGGCAGCAGACCGGAGCGACGCAGGTCCGCCAGGAGGGTCTCGTCGTCGGCGGCGAGCAGGGCCGGACGGCCCGGCCCGGGGTCCAGCACCGGCGGTGCGGAGAGAACCACCTCGGTCCCGCCGAGCCGGTCTCCGGCGGTGTCCGCCAGCGCGGCGGCCAGCACCGCGCCCAGGCTGTGCCCGAACAGCACGGCCCGGTCCGACAGGTACGGTGCCACCGCCCGCCACCAGGCCCGGACAGCGTCCGCCACCGTGGCCCCGTCCCGGTAGACCCCCTCCCCGGCGACCACCCGCCACGACCGGGGCAGGTGCCGGGCCAGCCTGGTGAACGCCCCCGGCGATCCCCCGGCGTAGGGGATGCAGACCAGGGTCCGGCCCGGACCGTCCCGCAGGACCCGCATCCGGACCTCCGCCGGCTCGGCGGCGACCGCGGTGGCGCCGCCGTCACCCGGACCGCTGCCGCCGCCCCGGGCGGTGTCTCCACCGCCGGGTACGCCCGCGGCGGCGGGGTCGGTGCCCGGGCCGGAGCCACCGGCGGTGGCCGCCGCCCGCAGCTTGTACCGCGCGAGCTTGCCGGTGGAGGTGACCGGCAGCTGCGCGACCACCTCCACCTGCGTCGGTCGTTTGAAGGCCGGCAGCGCCGCCCGGAACACCGCCCGCGCCCGCTGACGGAGGACGTCCGGGTCGGTGCCCGGAGCCGGTACGAGGTAGGCGACGGCCTGCTCCAGCCCGTCGGGGCCCCGGGTGCCGACGACGGCACACTGGGCCAGCCCGGCCAGCCCCCGCACCGTCGCCTCGACCTCCAGCGGCGAGACCTTGTACCCGCCGACGTTGATCAGGTCGTCGTGCCGGCAGATGTAGCGGATCTCGCCGTCGGGCTCCTGCCGGACGATGTCGCCGGTGTAGGCGCCGCCGTCGGCGAAGGTCCGGGCGCTCTCCTCGGGGCGGTCGAGGTAGCCGGCCGCGACCGAGGGGCCGGCGACGTGCAGCCGGCCCTCCACCCCGGGCGGCAGGACGCGTCCCGCCTCGTCCCGTACCGTGAGTGTGGTCGCGGGTACGGCGGTGCCGGTCGACCCGGGTCGGCTCTCCCGGGTCGCCGCCACGATGTGCAGCACCTCGGTCGCACCCAGGCCGTTGATCAGCCGGACGCCGAAGGTCCGGACGACGTCGGCGCAGAGTGCGCCCGGCAGGTGTTCCCCGGCCGACACGGCGAGCCGGACCGACTCCAGGTCGCGGACCGGGCCGGGTGTGGTGTCGGCCCGCGTCTGGCGGGCCCGGTCCAGCAGCCCGGCGTAGATCCGCGGCACCGCGAACAGCACGGTCGGGCGGAACCGGGCGATCGCCGCGGCCAGCCGGAACACGTCGGGCGGTCCCGGTTGCAGGACCACCCGCGCCCCGGCGGCCAGCGGGAACAGCAGCGAGTTGCCGAACCCGTAGCCGAAGGAGAGTTTCGCGGTGGAGAGCACGGTGTCCTCGGGGCGCAGGTCGAGGATCCGGCCGAACCCGTCCAGCACACCGTCCACCCCGGACAGCGTGTGCCGTACCCCCTTCGGGGCGCCGGTGCTGCCCGAGGTGTACTGGACCAGCAGCATCTCGTCTGGGGGTTGGGCGACCGGTGGTGGTGGCTCGGGACCGGGTTCCGCCCAGCTCGCGTCGCCCCGGACCACCCCGAGACCGGCCCGGCTCGCCAGGGCGGCACCCCGTTCGTCGGCGTGCAGGAATCCCGCCCCGCAGTCGCGGGCGATGAACGCGACCTCCGCCTCGGTCAGCGCCGGGCTGACCGGGACCACGACCGCGCCCCGCCACCACAGTGCCAGGATCGCCACGACGGTCGGTACGGCGTCGTCGGCGAGGACGAGTCCGCGCGTACCGGGTCCGATCCCGGCGGCGGCGAGCCGCGCCGCGTACCACCGCACCGCCTGGTGCAGCCGCGCGTAGCTCAGCTCACCGTCGGTGTCGACGTACGCGGGGCGGTCACCTCGCCCGAGGGCGAGGTGTCGGCCCAGCAGCCGCTCGACAAGGTTGACGCCTCCCACGTGGAAACCTCCATGATCGCCGCGTTTCCGCACGGCTCGACCGCCAGCACGAGCAGGCGCGCCGGCGAGGGTGTGTGGACACAGTGGGCGACGGCGCAGATCGCGGCGAACAGTCCGCCGGCGGCGCCGAGGTCGCCCAGCACCCGTTCCAGGTGCCAGACCGGTCGGGCGTGGTCGGCGGCCAACGCGTCGACCAGGTCGACGTCGCGGGCCGAGACGACCAGCGGCCCGTCCGGGAGTGTGCTCGGGGCGGGACGGCTCCGCACCAGGTCACGGACCTGGGTCACCAGGTCCGTGGGGTCGAGGCCCAGCCGGAGGATCCGGCCGAGCCGGACCCCGGGTTCGCCGTCCCGGCACGGCCGCAGGGCCAGACAGCCCGCCCCGTCCGCGTCGCCGGCGCCGCCGGCCAGGCTCCACCGGCTCACCGTCGCCGAACCGCCGACCAGGGCCGCCGCGGCGGAGCCCTCCGCGATCAGCCGCCCCGCCTCGGCCAGGGCGGCGAGCCCCGCCGTCGTGTCCCCGGTGAGGGTCTCGTTGGGCCCGTCGAGGCCGAGTCGGATGGAGACGGTCGCCGCCGGACCGTTGAACGCCGAGGCCGGGCCGAGCATCGGGCTGCACAGTCCCGGGCTCAGGGTGGCCGCCTCGACACAGACGGTGGCGTACTCGGTGAGCCCCGCCGTGGAACTGGCCCAGAGCACCGCGACCGGCCCGTCGTCCGGCCGGGGCCGTGACGCCGGCGCGACCGTCACCGGGTGGCCGGCGGCCGTCGCCGTGGTGGCCGGAGGCCGGGCCCGGGTCGGCACCACGTCCGGGCCCGAAGGACCGCCGGCCACCATCGCGTCCCGGGCCGCCGCGGCGGCGGCGAGGGCGAGCAGCGACTCGTACGGCAGTGCCCGGAGCCCGCGCCCGGCGACCGTGGCGGGGATCCGGGGCTCGACCGGTCCCCAGGCCGGTCGCTCGACCGGTTCGAGGTCGCTGCCGGGGGCGTCGAACCGGCGGACGGCGGGCGCCGGCGCCGACGCCCCGCCGAACCGACCGACGAGGTGCCCGGGGTGGGTCACCCCGGGCAACCGCAGCCCCAGACCGGCGACCGTGAGCCGGCCGCCGCCGGGCCCGGTCGGCGGGTCGCGGTCGGGTGGGACGACGCCCGTCGTCCCGGCGGGCACGCGCCGGTCGCGACCCGACGGGACGGCTGTGCGCCGCTGGTCAGGCCGCCCCATCGTCGACCCTCCCCAGCAGCACCGTCGACACCCCGCCGCCGAAGCCGAACGCCTGGTTCAGCACGGCCCGGACCGGTGTGCGCCGGCCCTCGGGCTCCACCAGGTCGATGCCGCCGCAGGCCGGGTCCGGTTCCCGCAGGGTCACGTTGCCGGGTATGAAGCCCTCGGTCATGGCGCGTACCGCGAGCACCGCCTCCAGCGCGGCGGCGGCGCCCTCCGCGTGGCCGAGCTGACCCTTCACCGAGGAGACCACGGGGCGGCGTCGGCCGGGCAGCGCCCGTGCCACGGCCCGCGCCTCGATGCCGTCGCTGGCCGGCGTGCCGGTGCCGTGCGCGCTGACCCAGTCGATGTCGTCGCCGGTCAGCCCGGCCCGTTCGAGGCAGCCGCGCACCGTCGCCACCAGGCCGGCCCCCTCGGGATGCGGGCGGGTCGGATTGTGCGCGTCGGCGGCGGCGACGCAGGCCAGGATCCGGGCCGACGGCCGGAGCCCTCGCGCCCGGACCCGCTCGGCCGGTTCGAGGACCAGCACGGCGGCGCCCTCGCCGGGGATGGTGCCTCGGCGGTCGACGTCGAACGGGCGCACGGTGTCGGCGGCGAGCGCCCGCAGCGAGGTGAACATCGCGAGGATCTCCAGCGACAGCTCGGAGACGCCGGCGCAGACCGCCACGTCGACCTCCCCGGCGGCCAGTGCCCGGCAGCCCGCGGCGATCGCGCTGTTGCCGGCCGCGCAGCCGGGAGCGAGCAGGACGGCGGGCCCGGTGACGTCGAGCACCGCGCGCAGTGGGGCGAGCAGGTCGCCGGGGCGTGCCCACCCGCCGTCGGGCGGCACGGCGAGCCGGCCCGGTCCGACGCCCCGGTCCAGCATGGGCCGGGTGGCCATCACCGTGCCGACGAAGACGCCGAGCCGGCGCCGACGGCTCCGGGCCGGCAGGCCGGCGTCGCGGAGCCCTTCCAGGGCGGCCGCGGCGAGGTACCGGGCCGCCAGGCTGCGGTGGGGTGGCACCAGCGCGTCGAGCGCGGCCACCGCCTCGGGCGGCACCTCCGCGCCCTGCCGCGCCGGGTAGCCGGTCAGGTCGAACCGGGTCACCGGCCGGGTCAGCACCCGCCGCTCGGTCACCGCCTGCCACAGTGCCGCGGTGCCGAGCCCGGCCGCGGAGACCACGCCGGTGCCGGACACCACGACGTCGGGTCGGAGGCCGCCGGCCGGGCGGGCGGCGGTCGTGTCACGGTCCAACGGAGATGCCCCGGTTCCGGAGTACGGCGAGGGTGTCGCCGAAGTCCTGCAGGCCCGCCGCCTCCTCGTCGGTCAGCCGTACGCCGAGCTGCCGCTCGATGCGTACCACGAACTCGACCTTCTGTACCGAGTCGATGCCGAGATCCTCGTAGAAGGCCGCGCCCTCGGTGATGTCGTCGGGGTGGACCTCGAAGATCTCCGCCGCCAGGTCGCGTAACGCGGTGGCCGAGACCGCGTCCGGCTGTGTCACGTCCGGCTCCTCTCCTGGTTCCCCGCAGCCGCCACGGTGTGGAAGTTGCGGGTGAAACCTGCTCTGGGTTTTCCAGGAACCAAACGACCGGGATCGACTCAAGATGCGACCGGATCGTGCGATCGGGACGGCCGGTTCGGTGGTTGCCGCGATCTGCGCAGGTCGATACGCCGCGCCGGCTCCGGCGCGGGGTGCGGTTCTCCCGCGGGACGGGAGGGTTTCTCGGCGCTGCCGGCCGGCGGGAGCGCCCGGGCGGCGCGCGGTCGAGGGTCGGCTCAGGCGGCGGTCACGCGCAGGGGAAGGCCGCGCCCGGGGGACGGTCGCGCGCGCCGGTGGCGGTCACGCGGGCGTGGGCGCCGCGCCGCCCGTCGTTCGTGGACCGGATCCGGCTCGGTGGAGGAGGGCTCGGGACAGGGTGTGTCAGAAGACCTTGGTCACCGTGCACCGGGTTCCGCCGTCGGCGTCGAGCTGGATCGTGCCCTCGCCGGTCGCGGTCTGCCCCGGTGCCACGTTCGAGACGTACACCCTGCCCTCCCCGACGCTGGCACCGTCGCCGTCCAGGACGGCCACGCGGACGGTGTAGCTGTTGGAGATGGAGCCCTTGTTGGTGACGGTGACACCCACCCAAGCCACGTTCTGCTGGTCGTTGATCCGGCAGGTGGTCACCGTCGCCTCCGGTTTCGGCTGGGTGACGTCGAGCACCACGCCGATGCCGCCCAGCACGGTGATGACGACGGCGGGCACGAGGGCGACGTAGCCCAGGACGAGACCCGCGACGGCCGCCCTGCGCCCGCCACGGCGCTCGTCGCGGGTGGCGCGCACCCCCAGGTGTCCGAAGATCACCGCGAGCAGGCAGGGGATGCCGAGCAGGCACCATCCGCACAGCAGCCCCAGGATGCCGAGGACCAGGGACGCGGTCGCCCACCCGCTCGTCGGTGGCCTCGGAACGACCAGCGGCGGGGGCGGCGGCGGCACGTGGGCAGGCTGTGGGTCAGGTTGCATCCGGGTACCGTGGTGTGTCGAACCGGGTGGGTTTGTCGTCCGGTCGAGGGTACTACCAAGGTGATCATCGATGCGCCCGCGGTCAGGGCAGCAGCGAGACCGGCCCGGCGTCGATCGGGATCCGGAACAGGACGTACGGCTTGCGCCGCCGGTCCACACCGCCGCAGTACGTCGGCTGCCGGTGCAGCTGGTTGGCGGTGACGTAGAGATATCCGTCGGCGGCGACGGACAGGGTGTCCGGCCACAGCAGCCGGGGGTCGCGGACCAGGGTGTCGAAACCGCCGTCGGGATGCCGGCGGAGGATGGCGTTCTGCTCGTAGGCGGTCAGGTAGATCCGCCCGGCGTCGTCGCTCTCCAGCCCGTCCGAGGCGCTGCCCTTGTCCCCCTCGTCCCGGACGGTGGCGGCGACCTGGTCGTCGTCGAGTGACCGGTCGGTCAGGGCGTCCACGGAGACGCTGTAGAGGCGGCGGGAGGCGAGCGGGCAGTAGAAGAGGCGGGCGCCGTCGGCCGAGATGGCGATCCCGTCCGCGCCCATGCTGACCGGGCTGGGCGGGCCGTCGGCCGGCCGTTGGAGGAACGGCCGGCCCTCGACGAGCGGCCGGAACGCCGTCAGCGTCTCGGCCTTGGTGGACGGGTCGTCGTGCAGGCGCCGCCAGGCGGCGCCGGTGGCGAGGTCGACCACGATGATCCCGTTCGGACCGGAGCCGGACGAGTCGGTGACGAAGGCGGTGCCGGCCGCTCCCCGCCTCAGGTCGAACCGCACGTCGTTGAGGTACGTCGTCGGCAGCGCCACCTCGGGTGCGAGGACGATGGTCTGGACGACGGTGTCGGTGTCGAGATCGATCTGGACGAGCTTGGGCCCGCCGGTGCGGGTGGGCTGGAACATCGGGCTGCCGGTGTCGAGCACCCAGAGCCGGTCGGCCGGGTCGACGACGACGCTCTGCACCGAGACGAACGCCCCGGCGTCGTCGATCCCGGAGGGGGTGTTCCAGGCCCGGTCGGGGTAGGGCTGACAGGTGCCGTCCCGCAGCTCGGCGACGGTGGCGTCCACGTCGTCGCCCCACCGGGGGAAGTTGACGAAGACGCGGCCCCGCCGGGAGACGGTCACCCCGGTGGGCATGGCGCCGGTGAAGGTGTGGACCACCTCGAGGTCGCCACAGCCCTCGTCGCTGGTCAGCTGGTCGCTCATCCGGGCCCCCGTGGACGTCGCGGCCGGCGGGGCGCGCCACCGACCCCGCCCGGGCACGGACCGCCTGCGACCGTGCCGACACCGCCACCGTAGTTCACGACGAACCGGTGGACAGCCGGAATCGGAGACTCTCCCGACGCACCGGCAGGTAACGCTGATGATCTATGTAGAAGTCTTTCCGCCGAAACATTCGCTTGGTTAAATATCTTCATCCCTGTCGCCTACGGAGCCGGGAAGGGTCTCCATGCCGAACCGACACTCTCGCGGCCTCGCCCTCCTCGCCGCGACCGCACTCGCCGCCAGCATCCTGGTCCCGGGAACCCCCGCCGCGGCGGCCACGGTGACCGTCGACAACGCCACCGCCGGACGCTTCACCGCCAGCGCCAACTGGGGCACGTCCACGTGGTCCAGCCAACGGCAGGGCCCCGACTACCGATTCGCCACCCCCAACACCACCGCCAGCGACGCCGCCTGGTTCAAGATCAACGTGCCGAGCGCCGGCAACTACCTGGTCGAGGTCTGGTACCCCGCCGACCCCGGCTACAACGACTCCACGCCGTTCATCGTCGTCACCACCAGCGGCAACCAGACCGTCCGGGTCAACCAGCGGACCAACGGCGGGCGGTGGGTGAGCCTGGGGACCTTCTCCCTCGCCGCCGGCGACTACAACGCGGTCGGGGTGAGCCGGTGGACCAGCGGCACCGGGTACGTCATCGCCGACGCGGTACGGATCACCTCCGCCAGCGGCGGTACCCCCCAGTTCTCGCTGCCGCTGCCCAGGGGCGCGCTGCCGCGCAGCGAGTACGACGACCCGCACCACGACTACCCCGCCATCGACCTGCCCGTGCCGACCGGCACGGTCGCCTACGCCGTCCGGGCCGGCACCGTGGCCCGCGTCGACGACAGCAGCTGCGGTCGGGGGATCAACCTCACCGGCACCGACGGAGCGATCTACACGTACTGCCACCTCTCCGCCTGGTCGGTGTCGAGCGGCGCCACCGTCACCGCCGGGCAACAGATCGGCCTGACCGGCAACACGGGCAACTCCACCGGCCCACACCTGCACTTCGGCATCCGGACCGGCAGCACCCGACGCTGCCCCCAGCCGTTCCTGCTCGCGCTCTACGACGGGGTCACCCCGCCCGCCGCGACCAGCCTGCCGACCAGCGGCTGCACCTACTGACCCGCGCGGTGGCCCGTGGCGGCCGGCCCGGCCGCCACGGGCCACCGCGTCGGCGTGGCGAAACGGTCAGGGCTTGCGCGCCACCAGGACGTCCCGCACGATCGCCTGGTCCACCCGGTGGGCGAACCGCCGGTACGGCTCGTCGGTCAGCACCGTGAGACCGGCGTCGGCCAGGGCCTGGGCCGCGTCGTCCCGGTGCGCCACGTAGGTGTTCCAGGCGATTCCGAGCGCCCCGCCCGGGCGCAGCAACCCCGCCCACACCGGCGCCGCCTCGGTGAGCAGCTGCAGCGGGCTGCGCGCCAGTCCGCCCCCGGCGCTGCGGCTGCCGTGCTGCACGCCGTACGGGACGTCCGCGACCACCAGGTCCTGACTGCGCGGGCGGAAGAACTCCAGGCTCCGGACGGTGTCCGCGTTGACCACGTCCAGCCGCTGGACGTTCCCGGCCCGGTAGGCCTCCTTGTCCGCGGCGAGCGTGACCTGCAACCGCCGACCGACGAGCTTGCGGTCCCGCCGGATCGGTCCGCCCTCGGCGTGGTGCTTGATCCGCTTGCGCTTCAGCCAGGTCCGGATGTACGCCGAGTAGGCGTCGAAGTCCTTCTGGTCGTGGTCCACCCCGGCGGCGTCGAATCCGTACATCAGCGCCTGGTTCAGGGTGGTGCCCCGGCCGCAGAGCGGATCGATGACCCGGAACCGCCGCTCGAGCATCTCCGCGGCGAAGTCCGACGACAGGAGGGTCACGTTCAGCAGCAGCTTGGTGAACTGTTCGTTGGTCTTGCCGGGGTACTTCGGGATGGTGAGCAGGTCGTCGTCGTACCGGTCGAGCCGGCGCAGCTCCACCGGGCGGAGCAGGCCGTCGACGACCTCGAACAGCGCGTACATCGCCGAGAGGTTGGCCAGGAAGGCGGTGTCCCGCTCGGTCAACCGGTCGGCGGTGCGGAACGTGAGGTACCGGACGCCCCCGATCGTCGTCTCCGAGACGTCCGTCAACCGGCCGCCGAGCACGGCCCGGTCGAACACCGCCAGCTCGGCCCGGGCCAGCGCGACCGCGGCGTCCGTGTACACCCGGTTCGACGACGGAAGAGTCAGCAACGCGTAATCGCCCATGTCCCCTGCACGCATCCGGTCCGGTCGGCCGGGTAGATGGTAGAGGGTCAAAGGCGGCGGACCGGCTCAGACCTCGCGGCGAACGGCGGCGGCACCGGCCACGGTCCGCCGGGCCGACACCGCCGGACCGACCGGCGGCGGGCCGCGTCGGGGCACGGCGCCGACCGGCCCGGGGCGTCGGTCAGACGCGGCGCAGCAGGCCGCCGTACTCGTAGAAGCGGGTCTCGTTGGCGCCCAGGCCCAGGTAGGGCCGCAGCGGCTCGTCGACCGGCGCCAGCGCGGGCTGGTCGGGGTCGGGCCGCCAGCTCTTGACGTCGACCAGGCCGGGCTCGACCGGCTCCCAACCCGTGAAGAACGCGTTCACCTCGGGGATGGTCCGCACCTTCCACGGGATGCCCATCCGCGCCACCATCGCGTTCCCCTCGGCCACCTGCGCCGGGTCCGGCCCGGCGAGCTGCGAGTACGCCAGGTGGCTGCCGGGCACGACCGCCGAGTGGATCGTGTCGAGCAGGTGCCGTACGGCGGCGTCCTCGACGATCGAGTGGGTCACCGACAGCAGCAGCACGCCGACCGGCTGCGTGAAGTCGATCATCTCACGGACGGTCGCGTCGGCGAGGATCTTCTCCGGCTCGGTGAGCTCGGCGGCGATGACCTGGGTCGTCTGGTCGTCGGCCAGCAGCGCGCGACCGTGCGTCAGCACGATCGGGTCGTTGTCGACGTAGACCACCCGGGCGCCGGGCTGGAACGCCTGCGCCACCTGGTGCACGTTCGTCTGGGTCGGCAGGCCGCTGCCCAGGTCGAGGAACTGCCGCAGGCCCAGGTCGCGGGCGAGGGACCGGACCACCCGGTAGAGGAAGCGACGGTTCTCCCGGGTCACGTCCAGGCTCTCCGGATACTGCTGGCACACGTGCAGGACGGCGGCCCGGTCGGCGGGGAAGTTGTCCTTGCCGCCGAGGCAGTAGTCGTACATCCGGGCCGGGCTCGGCACGTCGATCGGGAAGGCGGGAAAGCCACCGTCGCTGGGGGCGGTCACGGTCTCACTCCGGGGTCGGGGGTTCGGACGTCCAGATTAGCCGTCCGACCCGGACCGGGTGACCCGGACCACGGTGTGATCTTCCACTGTGGAGGGCCGACGGGGTGCGCCGGACGGCGCCGCTGCCGGCCGCGCGACCGGTACGCCCGCCGCACCAGCAACGGCAGCCACGGCAGGGTGCCGAACAGTGCCAGGGCCGACAGCAGCGGCAGCCGCCACCACCGCGCGGTCCACCCCGGCGTGACGGCCGGTGGCGACCCCACCCACGGCCGGGCCGTCTTCGCCCAGGCCAGGAACGCGTCGCCGACCGGCATGACCCCGAGGGCGTACCGCTTGGTCCACGGGGTGTCGATCGGCACGCCGGCCAGCTCGCCGTAGTTCGCCATCCCGCCGGCCAGGGCGGTGTCCCGGTGGACCTGGGCGGCGCCGAGGGTGACGACGGTCGCCGACAGGCTCACCCCGAGCACCAGCGGCCCGGAGTCGACGTCGCCGGGACCGTCCGTGCCGACCGGGTACTCCCGCACCGCCGGCCCCAGGCCCAGGGGGCGCACCACGAACCGGTCACGAAACCGCAGGTACTGCTGCTGGGCGAAGGCCGGGTCGATCTCCGGCAGGAACCGGTGGACGATGCTCTGCGAGGTGCCCCGGGCCACCTCCGCCGGGGCGCCGGTGGCCGCGTCGACCCGGTGCGGCAGCAGCCCGGTCACCGGGTCGAGGCGCTGCCGTACGCCGTCGAGCCAGCGGGCCACGGTCGGGGCGTACCGGGGCGGCAGGAGCGTGTCGTGCAGCCGCAGGGAGGCGACCGCCACGGTCGAGTCGACCGGCCACGCCTCGTCCGGGTACGCCTCCAGGTACGGCGACTCCGCCGCGTCGAACGCCGCCGCGAGCGCCGCCGAGTCCGCCGCGAACCGCTCCACCTCGGCCGGATCCCGCCGGTCCCCGGGTTGCAGGCTCAGCACCCCGCCGCGCAGCCAGTTCGTCCACCCCACGTAGAAGACGCCGTACGACGGGGTGAGCTCGGGACTGAACGGCTCCCGCCCGGCCGGCGAGTCGAGCCGCCGCAGCGCCCACCGGGCCTCCCGCAGCGCGGTCTCCCGCTCCCCCGCCGGCGCGCGCATCCCGAGTTCGACCCAGGCGAGCCCGTACAGGACGTGCAGGAAGAAGTAGCCCTCGGGGAAGAGCCGCTGCGCCGCCTCACCCGCACCGCGGTCCAGCTCGCCGCGGAGGAAGGTGAGCTGTCGGCGTACGCCGGGCGGGTCGCCGTCGGGACCGGCGGTGGCGGGCGCCACCAGCCGGACCGCCCCGGTCGCCGCGCAGACGGTGACCACGACGGCGAGCACCGGGTACGACCAACGCGTCACGGTGCGGACCCACGGCAGCACCCCGCCGAGGGTAGCCGGCCGGTCAAGCGCCCGCCGGGAGGGCGCCACGCGCGCGCCCGGCCCGCGCGACGGCCAGTGTCACGTCCGGTGTGGGACGCCGCCCGCACGCCGGCCGCGCCGCCGGCGGATCAGCCGGCGCGCCGCTGCCGCGCCGTCTCGTACAGCACGATCGAGCCGGCGGTGGCCGCGTTCAGGGAGCTGGCGGCGCCGCCCATCGGGATGCGGACCAGTTCGTCGGCGGCCTCCCGCCAGGCCGCGCTGAGCCCGGTGGTCTCGTTGCCGACCAGCAGCAGGGTCGGCTGGCGCAGGTCCGCCTCGGCGATGTCGCGGACGCCGTGCTCGTCGGTGCCGACCACCCGCAGCGGTACGCCGGCCGCCCGCACCCGGGCGACCCAGTCGAGTACCGGCGCCGGACCCGGCACCCGGACCGTCGGCACCGCGAAGAGTGAGCCGGTGCTGGCCCGTACCGCCTTCGGGTCGTAGACGTCGGCGGCGTGCCCGGCGACGATCACCCCGGCGGCGCCCAGCGCGTCGGCGGACCGGACCAGGGTGCCGATGTTGCCGGGGCTGACCGGCCGGTCGAGGAGCACGACGGTCAGGTCGGGACGTACCGGAATCCGGTCCAGGTCGTCGGCGGGCTGGGCGGCCACCGCGACCAGCTCCGGTGGCCCGTCGTCCTTCTCCCCGAGTTCACGCAGCAGGTTGGCGGCCATCGCGACCGGGGTGGCCCGTACCGTGTCGAGCAGCTCGCGGGCCCAGCGTGACAGGGGTCGATCCGCGTCGTAGAGCAGGTACCGGATCGGCCAGCCGTGCCTCACGGCGAGGGTGATCGGGCGGACTCCCTGGACCAGGAACTCGCCACTGCGCTGTCGCTTGGTGCGGTTGGTGAGCAGCGCCGCCCACTGCTGGAACCGCGCGTTGCGTGTCGTCACCCGCAGCACGGCAGCCGCCCGTCCTCTCGCACCACCCCGACGGTCACGTCCTCCCTGGCCGCGACCGGGCCCGCAGTGTAACAGCGCCGGCGGTCGGCGGCCTCCCGCCACGCACCGGGCGGGGTGTCCGCGGTGGCAACACCGGCGGGAATCGAAATGTCGACAGACATCGAGATGTCGACGGGAATGGAAATGTCGACGACAATCCGACCATGTCCCGGGTGGCCCCCGCTTCCCGCCACGCCGTCGTCGTCGGCGGCAGCCTCGCCGGTCTCTGCGCGGCCCGCGCGCTCGCCGACCACGTCGACCGGGTGACGGTGCTCGAGCGGGACCGCTACCCCGACGGGCCGCGGGTGCGGCCCGGGGTGCCCCAGGCGCACCACCTGCACGTCCTGGTCACCTCGGGTCAGCAGGCCCTGGACCGGCTCTTCCCCGGGTTCCTCGCCGAGCTGACCGCGCACGGCGCGGTGCCGGTGGACGTGCCCACGGACGTCCTCTACCTGACCTCCTCCGGCTGGCGGGAGCGGTTCTCCGCCACCCACCGGCTGGTGGGGGCCAGCCGGGAACTCGTCGAGTGGATCGTCCACCGGCGGCTGCGGGCCGACGACCGGATCCGGATCCTCGGTGGTCAGGAGGTCGTCGGGCTCCTGCCGGACGGGTCCGGCGGCGGCGTCGCCGGGGTCGCGGTCCGCGCCCGGGGCGGCGACGGCCGGGTCGAGCGGATCGCCGCCGACCTGGTGGTGGACGCCAGCGGCCGGGGGTCCCGCGCGCCGGAGTGGCTGGCGGAGCTGGGGTACGGACGGCCCGCGCAGACCCGGGTCGACGCCCGGTTGGGCTACGCGAGCCGCCGCTACACGCTGCCGGCGGGCGTCGCCGACGGGTGGAAGCACATCCTGATCATGCCGAACCCGCCGGAGGAGACGCGCAGCGCCGTCCTCTACCCACTGGAGCACGGGCGTTGGATGCTGACGCTCGGTGGCATCGGGGACGACGCGCCGCCGACCGACGAGGCGGGGTTCCTCGCCTACCTGCGCGGCCTGCGCACTCCGATCATGTACGAGGTGATCCGCCGGGCGGAGCCGGCCGGGCCGATCCACGGCTTCCGGCGTACCTCCAACCACCGCCGGCACTACGAGAGCATGCCGCGCTGGCCGCACGGCTTCCTGGTCGTCGGGGACGCCGCCTGTGCCTTCAACCCCGTCTACGGGCACGGGATGAGCGTCGCCGCGCGGACGGCGGTCGTCCTCGCCGAGCACCTGCGGCGCCACCCCGGCGTCCCCGGTCGGGCGGCCCAGGCCGCGGTCGCCCGGTGCAGCGCCACCGCGTGGGCCATCGCCACCGCCGCCGACCTGCGGTTCCCGGGCACGACCGGCGATCTTCGGCGGCGGGACGGCCGGCTCTCCCGGTGGTATCTCGACCGGGTGGCCCGGGTGGCCAACCGCGACCCGGAGGTGGCGCGGACGCTGACCGACGTGTTCCACCTGGTCGCCCCGCCGGCGACGCTGCTGGCGCCCCGGACCGTGGCGCGGGTGCTGCGCAGACCGGTCCGCCCGCCGCTGACCGAACCGCCGGTCACCGCCGCGCCCGACCGGGACGGAGAGTAGGCACGCCGCGAACCGAAAGTAGGCATGCCCGGCCCGGACGGGACCCGGGGGCAGGTCGGCGCCGGCGCGCGGGTGGGGTGGCCGTACCGTGGGCGGTGTGGGTTCCGAGGTTCAGGTCACCTGGTGGGGGCACAGCACCGTCCTGCTGGAGGACTCCGGTGTCCGGCTGTTGACCGACCCGGTGCTGCGGAACCGGATCGCGCACCTGCGCCGCCGACGCGGCCCGACCCCACGGCTGTCCGCGCCGCCCGACGCCGTGCTGGTCTCCCACCTGCACGCCGACCACCTCGACATCGCCACGCTACGTGATCTTCCGTCCACCGTCGCGCTCGTGGTCCCGGCCGGCTGCGGCCCGTTCCTGCGACGCCGGCTCGGGAGGGACGTCACCGGCCGTACCGTCGAACTCGCCCCCGGCGAGTCGACGCGGGTCGGCGCGCTCACCGTCCGGGCCGTCCCGGCCGCCCACGACGGCGGGCGCGGCCCCTGGTCGCGGCACCGGGCGCTCGCGATCGGCTACACCGTGCACGGCGCGGCGAACACCTGGTACGCCGGCGACACCGGGCTCTTCGAGGACATGTCCACGCTCGGCCCGCTGGACCTCGCGCTGGTGCCGGTCGGCGGCTGGGGCCCGACCCTCGGCGCCGGTCACCTCGACCCGGCGCAGGCGGCCGAGGCGGTGCGCCGCAGCGCCCCCCGGCACGCGGTGCCGGTGCACTTCGGCACCTTCTGGCCGGCGGGCCTGCCGGTACGCCCGCATCTGTTCCACCAGCCGGGTACGCGGTTCGCCGCCGCGGCGGCCGAGGTCGCGCCCGCCACCCGGGTCACCGAACTGCCACCCGGGGGAACCCTCGTGTTGGACCACGTCCGGTGACCGTCGTCGAGGTGCTGACCCCGCTGTTCCTGCTGGTGGCCTTCGGCGCGGTGGTACCGGTCGTGCCCACCGGCGCGGCGGTCAGCGCGGCGGCCGCGCTCGCCTTCCACCAGCAGGCGCCGGCCGTGGTCGCGGTGATCCTGACCGGGGCGGCGGCCGCCTACCTGGGCGACGCCGTCACCTACCTGGCCTGCCGTCTCGGCGGTGAGCAGCTGGCCCGCCGCCTACGGTGGATCCGCGGCGGGCAACGGCTCGACAACCTCGTCGCGCGGCTGCGGGCGCGGGCGGTACCGGTGCTGCTGGTCTCGCGGCTGCTGCCCGGCGGGCGGGTGCCGGTGCTGCTCACCGTCGCGCTGATCGGCATGGACTGGCGGCGCCTCGCGCTGGCGAACGTGCCGGCCTGCACCCTGTGGGCCGGGGTGTACGCCGCCGTCGGCGTGCTCGGCGGGGCGATCTCCGTCGAGCCCTGGCAGGGGGTGCTGGTCGCGGTGGTCCTGGTGGTCGCGGTCACGCAGCTGGCCGACCTCGTCCGGCGCCGCAGCCGGGTCTGAGCGGCGCAGACCGAGCATCCGCAGCCAGGCGGTGAGCTGGCGGTACAGGCTGTCCGGCCCGACCAGCGGAGCCTCGGTGACCGGCCAGTCGGCGGGATGGACCAGGACGGCGTCGTTCTGCCACCCGCCCAACCCGCCGTGGCTGCCGACCAGCTCCTCGAAGGCGGCGACGTCCTCGGTGCCGGGGTCGAAGGCGCTGAGCAGGACGAGGTCGCCGACGTGCGCCATCCCCTGGTGGCGCAACAGGTCGGCGCGGGCGTGCGGGCCGTAGCCGCGCAGCGGGTCCGTGCCGGTGACCAGGCCGTCCCGCAACCGGTGCTCGCCGTCGCCGCCGATCGCGACCGGCCCGTCCTCGTCGTCCACGACGACCACGCCGATGCCGGGGTGGGCGGCGAGCCCGGCCAGCAGACCGGGGTAGGCGGCGTCGATCTCCGCGCGGGTGAGCTTGCCGGAGTGGGCGGGCAGGTAGACCATCGCCAGGTTGCCCGAGGCGACCACGACGGCGCTCTCCGGGTCGGCGGCCGGGTCCGTCCGCTCGTCGGCGGGCGTGGGCGGCACGCCGTGCCGGGCCCGTGCCCCGGCCAGGACCCGGGGCGTCGCGGGCCAGGGCAGGATCCGGCCGGCCAGCTCGGCGGGTACCGTGTGCACGGCCGGCCGGGTGTCGACCGGCGTGGCCGGCGTGGCGGCGGCCCGCCCGGCCGGGTCCACGGCGGGTGCGGTGGCGGCGCGGGCGGCCGCGTCCACGGACGGTGCGGGAGCGCCGTACGTGACCGTGTCAACGGCGGCGGGTGCCGCGACGGCCGGGGCGGCCACGGCGGCGTGGGCCGCGGCGGCGCGCCCGGAGCGGATCAGCCGGTGGACGACCTCGGTCAGCGGCTCGCCGAACTGCTGCTGGAACGTGGCACCCTGACTCTGCCCGTGGTCGGAGAGGACGACCAGGTGGTACCGGCGGGCCGCCTCGGCGGAGAGCCGCTCGACGACGCCGAGCACCTGGTCGAGCCGCTCGAGCGCGTGCAGCGCCTCGGGGCGGGCCGGCCCGGCGTGGTGGGCGACCTCGTCGTAGTCCACGAAGTCGCAGAAGATCACCGGGGTGCCGAGTGCCATCTGCTCGGCGATCAGGGTGACGTTCACGTCACGCAGGATGCCGGTGAGCGGACGCAGCGCCAGGAACGCACCGGTACGTTCGATCCGTGGCTGGACGTCACGCAGTCGCTGTGCCCGCGCCTGGTACAGCTCGCGCAGCAGGCCGCCGATCCCCAGCACGATCGCCCGGGTGAGGCCGTACGGGCTGGTCATGAAGGCCGCGTAGCCCCGGGCGGAGCGGCCCGGCAGGGCGGCGCGGCTGACCGTGAACAGGGCGGAGGGCGCGTCGCCGGTGAAGACGTTGCTGATGCTGGTCCCGCCGTCGCGGAGCAGACCGTCCCCGGTCGACAGCCGGCGCTCGACGTCGGCGGCGTCGCGGGGCCGACTGACCACCACCAGCCGGCCGGTCTGCTTCTCGTACCAGCGGAAGGCGGGCACGTTGCGGGTGTCGCCGTAGAGGATGCCCGCCTGCGCCGCCGGGGTCGTGGCGGGCAGGCCGGTGTGCCAGGAGGTCATCCGGTGGCTGCGGGTCCGCAGCCACCGGCCCAGGTTGGGCAGGTTGCCGGCCTGCACCGCCCAGCGCAGCAGCGGCGCGGAGACCCCGTCGAGCTGGATGACGAGAAGCCCGTCGCCCGTGACCGCGTCCGGCCGGGCGGCACGCCGCCGCACCTTGCGCATCAGCCGGCGGTTCTCGTTGACGAAGGCGTCGTCGGTGCCGGCGTCGATCAGCCAGTTGACGATCGCGGCGAGCGCCACCGCGGTCCAGGAGGCGGCGACCGCGGCCGGCAGCCCGGACAGGTGGGCCTGGGGCGCCAGCCGCAGCGCGACGTAGAAGACGATCGTCTGCACGCTGGCGCCCATGATCAGCACGGCCAGCCCGCCGAGCACCGAGGCCAGGGCGAGCAGGAGCGGGCGCAGCAGTGCCCCGACGCAGGCGACCAGGACGACCAGCCAGAGCACGGCGGTGACCCCGTCGGCGTTCACGCCGGGCAACAGCCAGAGGGTGCCGGCCAGCACGAGGAACGAGGTGACCAGACTGCGGACCAGTTCGCGCAGCCGGGCCACGGTCGGCCGCCAGGCGCGCAGTTCGCTGAGTACCAGCCGGCCGCGCCGGGGCGGGGACCCGGTCGACGCAGGCGGCGAATCGTCGCGGGCGGTCATCGCCCCACAGTGGCACACGGGCGCCTCCCGGGAGCCCGTCACCGGCCGTGGTTGTGGCAGGTGTGACCATGCCAATAGGCGCCGGCGGGGAAACCTCGCCCGTCGCCACCGCCCCGGATGCTGGTTGACTCTCCTGCCATGACCGACCGTCACCCCCTCACCGACGGGATCGGGCCGGCCGGTGCCGCGGCCGACCGTGCGACAGCGACAGACGGAGAACCGGGCCGCGACGTGCCCGCCGGCGCGCAGGCCGGTGGCGGGCTGCTCTGCCAGCCGTACCTGCTGGATCCGGACGCCACGGGCGTGTACGTCGTCTGGCACACCGAGACGCCCGGAACCACCCAGGTGGTCCTGGTCGGCACCGCCGTGGCGGCGATGACCGGGCCGGAGGCCCGGGACGCGGCGACCGCCGCCGGGGCCGGCGGCGCCGGCTGGCGACGGTTCACCGCGCAGACCCACCGGCTGACCCGGACCCGGGAGGACGCCGACTCACGGGTACCGGGCCGCACCTACTCCCAGGTGACACCCCGCCCGGTGTACCGGCACCTCGCCCGGGTCACCGGGCTGGCGCCCGGCCGGACGCCGTACCGGGTGGTGTCCATCGACGAGCAGGGCCGGCCGACGGTGACGCCGACGTACTCGCTCGCCCCGGCGGTGCCGCCCGGTCGGGGCGTACGACTGCTGCTGACCAGCGACCACCAGTTGCTGCGGATGACACCGGCCAACCTGGCCAAGGTCGCCGAGACCGTCGGCGTGCGCCTCGACGGCGTGCTAATGGCCGGCGACATGGTCAACGTGCCGGACCGGGCCAGCGAGTGGTTCGACAGCACCGCCGGCCCGGCCTTCTTCGCCGCGATGACCGGGCGGGCGGCCACGACGATCGCCGGCCGAACCTACCGGGGTGCGCCGCTGCTGCAGCACACCCCGCTCTTCCCGGCGATCGGCAACCACGAGGTGATGGGGCGCTGGTCGGCGACGGCGAGCCTGACCAGCCAGTTCAACCACCCGCAGCCCGCGCACTGGGACGTGACGACCTACGAGGAGCTGTTCCCGTACCCGCGCAGCGAGTCCGGCGGGCCCCGCTGGTGGTCACGGACGATCGGCGACGTCCACGTGGTCGCGCTGTTCGTCACCGGCGTCTGGCGGCCACACACCACGGACGGGCCCGGCACGTTCACCGAGGGCGCGGCGGACCTGGCACACCCGGAACGCTGGGGCCACGGCCGGTTCATCTTCACCCCGGTGCACCGGGGATCGGAACAGTACCGCTGGCTGGAGCAGGAGCTGACCTCCGAGGCGGCCCGCGCGGCCCGGTTCCGGGTGGTGATGTTCCACCACTCCAGCCACGGGCTCGGGGACAACGCGACGCCCGCGTTCACCGACCCGGTCCAGCTCGTCGAACGCGACCCGCGGACCGGCGCGGTCACCGCCGTCCGGTACGTCTACCCGCTCGCCGAGGACCACGTCCTGCGCGACCTGGAGCCGCTCTTCTCCGCCACCGGTGTGCACCTGGTGCACACCGGTCACACCCACCTGTGGAACCGGTTCCGCAACCCGGCCGGGGTGAACTGGCTGGAGACCTCGAACGTCGGCAACAGCTACGGCGCGTACGACGTGACGTCCGGGTTGTCCCGGTCGCTGCCGGACGGCCCGGACCACGTCCGGCAGGGTGACCCGGGCGGGCTGCGGCCGATCGTGCCGACGATCGCGCCGCTGACGGACGCGACGGGTGCGCCGCTGCCGTACGTCGCCAGCAACGACATCACGGTGTTCTCGATCCTGGACTCGGCGGCGGGGGTGGTCCGGTCGTACCGGTTCGACGCCCGGGAGCCGGACTCGCCGGTGCTGCTGTTCGACGAGTTTCCGTTGGCGTGAGCGTGTCCGTCGGCATCGGCGTTCCCGTCGGCGTGGCGCGCCACGCCGACGGGTCCGGCCCGGCCCGACGGCCGCGGCCCGCGGTCGGCGGCCGCAGACGGGCTGCGGCCGCCGACCGGCGTCACCGGCCGCGGTTCAGTCCGGCGGCTCCGGCGGGGTCACCGTCTGACCGGAGTCGCGCCGCTCCAGGAACGAGTCGGGCGCCGCCGACGCCTCGGCGATCTGCCGGTCGACCGTGCTCGTGCGCGGGTCGGACTCGGCCAGCGCCGCCGAGCCCGCCTCCCGGGTGTCGGATTCGGCCAGGATCGCCGCCGCCTGCGCCCGCGGATCCTCGCTCGTGGCGGAACGTTCCTCCGGCAACAGGTGGTCGGCCCGGCGGTCGATCCGGTCACCGTGCTGTTCGCTCATGCCGAACCCATACCCACCAGCACCGCCGGTCACGCCGGCCGGGGGACGGACCAGTCGTCCCGGCGGATCCCCTTCAGGTGCCGGCCCAGCTCCCGGGCGATCTCCCGGTTCGCGTCCCGCTCGGCCAGGGCCTGCCGCTTGTCGTACAACCGCCTGCCCCGGGCGATGCCCAGCTCGACCTTCGCCCACCCGTCGGAGAAGTACACCGAGAGGGGCACCAGCGTCAGACCGGGCTCCCGCACCCGGCTCAGAATCCGGTCGATCTCCGCCCGTCGCAGCAGCAGCTTCCGCATCCGGCGCGGCTGGTGGTTGGTCCACGTCCCGTACGCGTACTCCGCGATGTGCAGCCCGTACAACCAGATCTCGCCGTCCCGATCCTGGGCGAACGCGTCGACCAGCGAGACATGCCCGGCCCGCAGCGACTTCACCTCGGTGCCGCGCAGCACGATCCCCGCCTCGTAGGTCTTGAGGATCGTGTAGTCGTGCCGGGCCTTCCGGTTCACGGCGACGACCTGCCGGCTGTGTCGTCTGGACGTGACGGCTCCCTCCCCGCCCACCCACCGACGAACGGGCGGGCCCTGCACGCGACCAACTCCACGCCGCCCGAACCCGCCACCCCACCCTGGCCTGGCGGCCGACGGGCCGGCTGGCGCGGACCACCAGCACCTGTGACAGGGGCGTACGATACCCGACCCCGCGGCGACACCGCTGGTCACGACCTCTGTCTCGGGTGGCAGCGGCGTAGTGCCACGGTGAGTGCTCGTTCACCGACGCTCGTCAGCACGATGGTCGTCGCGCGCTGGTGTGGAACCAGTTCGACCAGCCGCAGGCTCAACAGCAGGTTGATCGTGTCGCGGACGGCGGTCTCCTTGACGCTGGCGTGCATCGCCAGCGCGTCGGTCAGGGTGCGGACCGTCCAGTGCCGTCCGGGCTGCTCCACCAGGGCCTGGTAGATGCGTCGGCGGGCCGAGGTCGGTCGTTTGACGGCGGTCGACATCACCGTACTCCGGGCTGTGTGACGGGCGCGGTGCCGAGCACCGCGATGGCCTGCCGGGCACGCGGGCACGGCGCCCAGCAGAAGTGGGCCAGGTACGCGCAGCCGGCGCAGAGTCCGTCGTCGTCGGCGACGTGCACCGCGAGGATGACGTGTGCCTGGTCCGGGTCGAGCGTGTCGGTGGTGGGCGACGTGCCGCCGGTGAGGGTCGTGCCGCCGGGGATGCCGTCGGCCGCGGGCGCGCCCCGGGGCGGGCGGATGGTGGTGCGGGCCGCCTGTCCCGTGTGGTCGGCGCAGCCCGGCACGGTGTCCGTCGCTGGCATGGTCCGTCCTTCGCTGGAGGCTTGGCGTCTGGGGAACGTGCGGTCGGCGTACCGGTCGGTGCCGGCACGGACGGGGTGTTCAGAGGTGGACGGTGCAGACGACCGGCCGGTGGGGTGAGGCGGCCCGGGTGTGGCTGTCGTCGACGACGTGGTGTCCGATGACCCGGGCGCTGAGCGGCTGTGGCGGTGGTGCGTGGCCACGGCGCCACAGCCAGCGGTCCATGCGTTGTCCGTCGACGGTGGGGATGAGCGGGCGACCGTACATGACGGCGACGTCGACGAACTCCCGGGACGCGAGGAGGGCGTCCAGGGAACGGTCCGCGAGGGTGTCCTGTCCCGGCCCCGGGGCGGGTTCGGGGTCGTGGTAGGTGCCGTCGGGTCGCTGGCGGCTGGCGGGGGTGGTGAAGGCGCCGGCCAGCCACACCTCGTGGTGAGGGTTGGCGGTGAGTGCGGTGCTGATGATGTCGGCCTCGTACCGGAACCGGTGGCGTTCGACGTGCGGCGGGGGTGCCTGGTAGGTGGCGACGGTGAGCCGCCGGCCGCCGACGCGGACGGTGAGCCAGGCGAGGCTGTGCCACAGGACGCCGTGCGTGATCGTGCCCCAGGTGGCGGTTTCCGGGCTGACGTCCGGGCTCCACATGATGCCGACGGCGTTGTCGTGCCGGCCGGCCGCCACGGCGGCGACGCCGCGGTGCGGGCTGGCGCCGGTGTCGCAGCACAGCCTGGTCGCGGCGGCGAGGTGGCGCAGGGTGTCGGCGGCGGCACGCGTACCGGTGGCGGCGAGGCCCTGCACCGCGACGACCGCCGGCGTGTCCTCGGCGGCCAGGAGGGCGCGGAGGACGCGGGCGATCCGGGCGGCCCGGTCGTCGCGGTCGTGATGGCCCGGCGGACGGTAGCCGTCGGTGTGGTAGCTGATCAGTCGGAGACGGGTCACGGTGTCACCGGTCCGGGCGGGTTGTCGAGGCTGGTGTGTCGAATCGGGGCGCAGGGTGCGGGAGCGTCGGTCGGCCTCCCGCCCGGCTCGGCCGGACGGCCGCGCCGGACGGGGGTGTGGTGGTCGGCGGTGGGTGCTGGGGTGCCGGTGGACGGGGGTTGGCGGGGTGTCGCGGTCGTGCCGGTGTGGCGGTCGCGGCGTGGGGAGGCGAGGGCGCTGGTCCGTACGACGTACCGGCCGGGTGTGGAATCGGTGACGTCGGTGCGGACAGCCCACACGTGTAGCCACTCGATGCCGGGAATCCGGTAGGCGCCCCGCCAGACCTCCAGGATCTGCAGCGTGATCGGCCCGGTGCCGTCGAGGTAGTCCGCCTCGTCGAGGCGGATCACGGTGCCGGGCTCGGGCAGTTCCACGTCGGCACGCGTGATCAGGATCCTGCGTGCCGTGGCGGCCATCGTCCCGGTCACCTGTCACCTCCGGCCGGTGTGGACCGGCGGACACGCGATCCTCCGCCGCGAGACCAGCAGCCGGCGACGGGGGCGGAGGTGGGGATCCGGCTTACGAGGGCACGGATGGTGGGTGGCACGGGATGACGGTCCTTTCCTGCTCCCGGTGGAACGTGGGGGACGCGGGGGTGCGGGGCGGCGTGGACGCGGTGGGCGCGCCGCCGCGCGGGGGCTACTCGGGCCGGTAGCCGATGGTGGAGAAGCAGGTGTTGCCGAGGATCCGCGTCTGCGGATTGGTCAGGATGCGGGCCAGCTTGTCGAGCTCGTGGGCGGTGAGACCGGCTTCGAGCAGCGGCTCGCGTAGTTCGGTGGCGACGGCTACCGGCAGCATGCAGCCGGCGGTGCCGCCGACCCACGACCGGGCGTGGGTCTCCACCTCGATGCCGGTGAGCCCGACGCTGATCATCGCGTCGGCGGTCGTCCACGCCCACGTGGTGTCGTGGCCGCGGCTGCGGAGCACCTCCAGAAGGGCCCGCTGGTAGCGGTGGTAGACGGCGGCGGCGTCGGGGACGGGTGAGGTGAGGACCCGACCCGGGCCCGGCCCCCAGTCCTCGATCACGACGCCCCCGCCGGGGGTGAGCGCGTCGGCGAGCGTGGCGAGCACGTCGAGACGGTTCGGCAGGTGGGCGAGCAGGCAGCGGGCGTGGATCAGGTTGAACTCCGCTCGGCCGGGGGCGGGATCGCGGGTGACGTCACTGCACACGACCGTCACGCCGCGGTGCGGGGTGACGTGGCGCGGATCCTTGTCCGTGGCGATGACGTGTACGCCCTGGTCGGCGAGCCAGCGGGCTATCGAGCCGTTGCCGGCCCCGACCGACCACGCTCGCCGGTTGCGGACCATGGCGACCCGTCGCAGCTGCCTCATGCTGAACGGATCCCAGATGCTGGCCAGGTTGTCGAGGATCTGTTTGCTGGTCGGGCTGCCGTTGTCGAACGCGTATTCGCCGTAGCCGGGCTGCATCGGATGTGTCGTCACCTCGGCACGCTCGTTTCGGTTCGGCAGGCAACCGGGGTGGGACGCCGGGTCGACCGGGGTTGGCCGACGGCCGGCAGGGGGTCGTCGGACCGGCACGGGGCCGGGACGTCGGTACGCGCGGCGAAGGCTGAGGGACCGCGCCCGGCGGTGGTGGGTCGACCGTCGTGGCGTTTCCTGGTGGTGCGCGGGTGCGTGGGGTGAGCCGGGGTTGTGGGCCGGGACGGCCTGTGATCCGGCTGTGGGTTCCACCTCGGCGCCGGGCCGAGCAGGAGGCGGCCTGGTTCAGGTCTCGACGTCGTGGTCATCGGGAGGGTTCCTTCCCGTCGGAGGGGGGTTGTCACGGCCTGCCGTACCCGCGGGTGGGCGCCGCGACCGGCTGCGACGGCGGCCCGGGATCGCGACGGCAGGCTGTGCCTGCCGCCCCCGGTGCCGGGACGTCGCGGCGGTCGATGCCGTCGAGACACAGTTATGGCCGGGTCACGGGGTGTCGACCACCATCGACCTCGACAACCGACACCTCGGTCGGCCGGCGTCAGGTGTGGCCGGCCGGAACCGTCGACGCCCTCCCCCACGTCGTACACGTCGGCTGCTCCCGGCGGCGACCTCCGGCCGGTTCCCCACCCCGCCTGGCACCCCACGCGCCGGGAGTGGGAGGGGGTGTCCCACGCCGTCCGCACACACCCCGGAGGGGCGTGCGCGGTCCTGGTGCGTGGTCAGGCCGTCGCTTCGGAATCCGTGCGGTGGCGGGTGGGACGCAGCAGGCGCAGCGCCCGGTCGACCCGGATGGTGGGATCGATCACGGGTAGTCCGCGCAGTGTCCCGGCGAGCAGCTGGATGCCGGTCTCGACGAGCACCGGGATGGTGAACGGCTGTCCGGCGCGTAGCCATTCGACGGTGAGCCGGTCGATGCTCTCGCTGAACGCGCGCATGAGCATGGCGACGGCGGGCTGCTCCGGGTCGAGTCCGAGCAGGAGGCACGTGTCGCGGATGCCCTCGCAGCGGGCGGCCTCGAACTCCGCGACGGCCTCGGGGGTGCCCGCCCGCGCCAGGATCAGGTTCAGCGCCAGCTCGGGGTGGGCGGCCAGGTAGCCGAAGTGTTGTCTCCAGTGGACGCGCAGGCGCTCCCCCGGCGGCAGGTCCGGGTCGGTATCCGCGAGGGTTCCGAGGTTGCGCCGGGCCTCGCGCAGGGTCGCCACGTACACGCCGTGCTTGTTGGCGAAGTGGTGTGCCAGCAGGCCCTGGGACACACCGGCGGCGCGGGCGATGTCGCCGACGGTCACCTCCGCGTACGGCCGGCGGGAGAACAGGTCGGTGGCGACGGCGAGGAGTCGCTGGCGGGTCTGCTGGGCGGCGGCCTGTCGTCGGGTGAGTGGTGCGGTCATCCGTTCATCGTCCCACAGTTCGTTGAACGCCGTTCAGTGACACCAATCTCATTGAACGCTGTTCAACGAGAGGCGTACGGTGTCACCAACGGAGTTCACCGATACGGGAAGGTGGGCGCGCCGTGGCCTGACCGGGGTGGCCGCGCTGGAACTGGGCGCGGACAACATCCGGGTCAACGCGATCCACCCGGGTCAGACCGACACGCCGATGACGGCGGGGGGGTCATCGACACCGCACGGTGCCCTCGGGCGCGTCGGCCTGCCCTCCGACGTCGCCGGCGCCGTGCTGTTCCTGGCCGGCGACGACTCCGGCTTCGTCACCGGTGCCGACAGGGTCGTCGGCGGTGACCTGGCGGGCGCGGCGGACTGGGCCTCCGTGCCCGAGCGGCGCTGAACCACCACAGGCAGCCAGCAGCACGTCTGCGACGGGTCCGGTCCGAAGCAGACGACGACCCCGGGGGGAGAGGGAGAGATGAGCATCGACACGCGTCTGCCGGTACCGGACCACGACGACCCGATCTGGACCGCCGCCAACGCCTTCGTGGTCCGCGACGCCGAGGGACAGGTCAAGCTTGCACCCGCCACGGGTTCAAGAACACGGGCACCGAGCCGGGCAGGCTCCTGGTCTTCTTCACCCCCGCCGGTGCCGAGAGGTTCTTCATCGACCACGGCGCCGACCCCGACCCGTCGGGCGCGCTGCTGCCGCCGTGGACCGACGAGACACTCGCCGCGATGGCCGACGCCCTCGACGCCCACCGGATGATCCTGCTTTCGAGGGAGGGCGACTGGGCCTAGCTGTCCTGCCGGCCGGCGGCGGCCCGCGACCCGGGCCTCACCGCCGGCCGGGCTCCCCGACGGTGGCGTGGGTCAGCCGGGCGTTGGGGTCGGCGCCGAGAGACAGCGGCGAGGGCGGGACGTCGGCGCGGACGAGGAGGTCACCCACGGCGGCGATCATGGCGCCGTTGTCGGTGCAGAGCCGGGGTGCGGGGACGCGCAGGGTGATGCCGGCGGCGGCGCAGCGCTGCTCGGCCAGGGCCCGTACCCGGCTGTTGGCGGCGACGCCGCCGACGAGCAGCAGGGTGTCGACGCCGTGGTCACGGCAGGCGTCGACGGCCTTTCGGGTGAGGGTGTCGGCGACGGCCTCCTGGAAGGACGCCGCGATGTCGGCGACGGGTGGCGGGCCCGGGTGCCGTTCGATCCAGCGGGCGACGGCGGTCTTCAGGCCGGAGAAGGAGAACCGGTAGGGCGGGTCGCCGGGGGCGGTCATGGGGCGGGGGAAGGCGATGGCGGTGGGGTCGCCGTGGCGGGCTGCGGCGTCGATGGCCGGGCCGCCCGGGTAGGGCAGGCCGAGCAGGCGGGCGACCTTGTCGAAGGCTTCGCCGGCCGCGTCGTCGGCGGTGTCGCCGAGGTGGATGACGGGGTCGCGGGCGAGGTCGGCGAGCAGCAGCAGGCTGGTGTGGCCACCGGAGACGATCAGCGCGACGCTGCGCTCGGGCAGCGGGCCGTGGTCGAGGATGTCGGCGGCGGCGTGGCCCGCGAGGTGGTGTACGCCGTAGAGGGGTACGCCGAGGGCCAGGGCGTAGGCCTTGGCCGCGGCGAGGCCGACCTGTACGGCGGTGGCGAGCCCGGGGCCGGCGGTGGCGGCGACGGCGTCGACGTCGGCGAGGCGGACACCGGCGCGGTCGAGGGCGTGGCGCACCATCGGGGTGATGGCGTGCAGGTGGGCCCGGGCGGCGATCTCGGGTACGACGCCACCGAAGCGGGCGTGCTCGTCCATGCTCGTGGCGAGTGCGTCGCCGAGCAGGACGCCGTCGGCGACGATGCCGACGCCGGTCTCGTCGCAGGACGTCTCGATGCCGAGGACGACGGGCACCGGTCAGCCCTGACCCGTGCCGACGCCGACGCCGGGGTGCTCGGCCGCGGCGGCGAGCAGCCGTCTGCGGGTGCGGGCGGGTAGCCGGTCGACGTAGACGAGTCCGTCGAGGTGGTCGACCTCGTGTTGCAGACACCGGGCGAGGGTTCCGGTGCCGGCGATCCGGACCGGCTGGCCGTGCACGTCGACGCCGGTGACGGTGGCGGTGGCCGGCCGGGTGACCTCGGCGTACTGGCCGGGTACGGACAGGCAGCCCTCGGAGTCGGTGACGAGGACGCGCTGCTCGGGCAGGTGCAGGACCGGGTTGACCACGTGGGCGACGGTGCGTGCACCGGTGGCGTCGGGGCAGTCGAGCACGAGGATCCGGGCGTCGACGCCGATCTGGTTGGCGGCCAGTCCGACGCCGTTGGCGGCGTACATGCTGGCGAACATGTCCGCGACGAGCTGGGCGAGGGCGTCGTCGAAGACGGTCACCTCGGCGCAGCGGCGGTGGAGCACCGGGGTGCCGTACCGCGTGATGGGTCGTGGGGTGCCGCTGGGTGTCTGCACGGTGGCCCATACTATGCAACCACCAGCTAGTTGCCTAGTCTTTGCAACTGCCACATACTTGCAGTAAGGGGCGGATGGTATGCGGACGGCGGAGATCAAGCGGCGTTTCCTGGCGCATTTCGAGGCGAATGGTCATGCCGTGGTGCCGTCGGCTCCGCTGCC
>CALGAM010000251.1 GCA_937951935.1 uncultured Micromonospora sp.
ATCCGCTACCCGCCCATCCCTGGATCTGCCCGACCTGCCGAGGCGTCCGCACCGAGGGCTATCCGCTCTGCCGCCGCCGTTCGCGGTCCCACCCCACCCACTCGGCAACCCTCCGAACATGGACGACCACTCACAGTTCGGTTACGCTGCCGATCGATGGCCACCTACGCCGGGGGTGGGGGTTGGGCACGTCGAAACGGCTGCCGGGACCGGGCGGCAAACCCTGGGGGTCGGCCCGAGGGCAGGTGACCCGGCTGGGCGCAAACCTCGCCGACCCGACGGCAGCCGGCCCGCCAAGACCCGACAGACCGGCCGACGACCCGCCCGACGAGCCGGCCCCGGCGGATCGCGGACGGCAGATCGCGTCGCTTGCCGAACGCTGCCGCAGAGACCTCGCCGACGCACTCCGCGACGCACCGGACCTCGCCGACCTGCGGCCCACCGCGATCCGGGTCGGCGGCAACCTCGTCCGAACCCTCGGCGAACTCCTCGACGGCCGGTCCCCACTGCTCGACGTGCCCGGAGCGACCGCCGAGGAACGCGAGGACCACTTCGTCGCCGGATTCGTCACCGCCGTCGGCGGCAACGGCGGCCTGGTCAGCGACGCGGTCGCCCGCCGCGCCGCCCGGCGGGCCGCCGAACAGCTCCTCGGCGAGGGATCACCCGTCGCGGACGCCCTGCGCGACGGCGGCACCGGCGCCCGCATCAGCGGCGAACTCTTCTGCACCGTCTACCGCCACTTCTTCGGCGAGTACGTCGGCGAGTTCGTCCGCACCGCCGTCGGCGAGGGAATCGCCCTGGCCGCCGCGCCGCTCGCCCTGCCGGTCGACCCCACCGGACTGGTGGCCGGTGCCGTGGCCAGGCAGGTCATGAAGATCCTGCCCGACCCGTGCGACGCCGCGGCCGACCGACAGCCCCGGGACGGTCTGCTCACCACGGTCGCCGGCGAACTGCTCACAGACGTCGTCGACCGGGCACTCGGCATCCAGCCGGAGGAGGTGACCCCGTGAGCGCCGGGCGGTACGTCTACGAGTACGTCACCGGTGACCGGACCCCGCCCCCGCCCGCCGTACCGCTGCACGACAGCCGCTTCCGCGCCACCCACAGCGCGATCGAGCACAACCTCGTACCCGGAGGCCCGCCCGAGCCGTGGGCACAGGACCTGCTCCGCATCGCCCGAGCCGTCTACCTCGCCGACAGGTCGTCCCCGCGAAACCAGGCCCCCGACCGGTGGACCCGGCACATCGAACTGACCGTCCCCCTGCTCGAACCCGACCTGTGGCGGGAACGTGCCGGGCACCTCCTCCCCGGAATGCTGGAGATCCTCACCTCCGACCGGTGGGACGTACGGTTCCGGGGCGGCGCGACCCGGCACAAGGGCGTACAGGGCGACATGCTCATGCCACCGGCCACCGAGGTGACCCTCTTCTCCGGGGGCCTGGACTCCGTCACCTACGCCGCCGAGCGCGCCCGGGTGCGCGACGCCGGCCCGCTCCTGCTCCTCTCGTACTACCAGCCCAAGCTCCAGAAGAGGCAGCGCGAGCTCCGCAACGCCCTGCCCGCGGGGCGTCCGATCATCTACCGACCCGTGCTGGAGCAGATCCGGGGCGACGGGCAGGAGCTTGAG
>CALGAM010000252.1 GCA_937951935.1 uncultured Micromonospora sp.
CTGGCTCGACCCGCTGTCGGGCAACCCAACGGGGAAGGAGTGACTACCAGTCATGAGTAGGAAGTTGCTGGGGAAGGTGATCGCGGGCGCCGCACTCGGCGCCGCATCCCTGCTGATCTGCGCACCTGGAGCCGCGGTGGCGGCGCAACCCACGCCGGAGCCGGGCAACCTGGGTCTGGTCTACACGGAGCCGAAGGGCGTACGGGCGGGAGACGAATTCAAAATCATCTTGCGGTGCGTCTTCCCGGTCGAGGACCCCTGGGCCTGGTCGGAGATCACGGGCAGGGTCCAGCTCACGCCCGCCAACGAACAGCCGGAACCACCGGACGGGGGCAACGGCCAGCCGTCCCCGGGCCAGCCATCCCCGAGCCAGCCGACGCAGCCGGGCCAGCCCACCCAGCCGGGCCAGCCCACCCAGCCGGGCCAGCCCACCCAGCCGGGCCAGCCCACACAGCCGGGCCAACCGACGCAGCCGGGCCAGCCGACGCAGCCGGGCCAGCCGCCGTTACCCGGCGACGGACAGCCGCCGCTGTCCGGCGGCGAGGGTGGGATCGGCAACTACCTCACCGGCATCGAGTACTGGGGCTGGGCGACGGTGCCGCAGGGCACCACTCCCGGGGTGTACCAGATGACCGGCAGTTGCGGCATCGGCCAGGTCGTGGTGATCCCGAACGGTGGAGTCCCCGCCGGTGACGGCGGCATCACCCGGGACACCGGCCGGGCCGTGGCCGGTGCCGGCATGCTGGGGGCGGCCGCGGTCGGTGGCTTCCTGCTGATGCGGCGGCGTCGGACCGATGGTTCGGTCGCCTGACGCGCATCCGGCGAACGCCGGCGGCCGGCACGGGCGACCGTGGCGCGCCGCCGGCGTCGTCCTGGTGACGGCCCTCGCCGTCGGCGGGAGCGCGCTGCTGACCTCCGGGCTGAATCCGGCTCCGGCGCAGCCGCCGCAGCCCGCCGAGGTCGTGACCGACGACACGGCGGCGGACCCGCCGGCGCAGGCCGGTGGCACGACACCGGGCCCGGGAACCACGACGCCCGGACCACGGCCTGCCAGCCCGTCCAGTCAGCCCACGCTCGCGCCGCTGTCCCGGTCCGAGCCGGTGAGGATCAGGATCCCGAGGATCAAGGTCGATGCCAAGGTCATCCCGGTCGGCCTGAACGCGGACGGCACCGTGCAGGTGCCCTCGCTGAAACAGGCGCGGCACGCCGGCTGGTACAGGCTCGGCGTCAGCCCCGGAGAGGTCGGCAACGCGGTCGTGGTCGGGCACGTGGACTCGGCGGCGATCGGGCCCGCCGTCTTCTTCCGGCTCGGCGCGCTCAAACCCGGAGACCGGATCGAGGTGAACCGGGCCGACGGCACGGTGGTGAGGTTCCGGGTCGAGTCCGTCCGGTCGTACCCCAAGACGAAGCTCCCCGCGGAGCTGGTCTACGGCACCGCCGACACCCCCCGGCTACAGGTCATCACCTGCGGGGGCACCTTCGACCGGAAGAAGCGCAGCTATCCCAACAACATCGTGGTGTCCGCGGCCCGGATCCCGTGACCGGCGGGATCCGGGCCGCCCGGACCACCGGGCCGGCGCTCAGTCCGCCGCCGAGGTCCGCACCAGGGTGCGGATCTGCCGCAGCAGCACCGAGAGCGCCGCCAGGTCGGCCCGCGACTCGTCGAACTCACCCATCGCCCTGCGGGTGCGGCTGAGCGACACGGCGTTCGACCGCTCCCACTCCTGCACCCGCTCCTCCGGCGAGAGCTCGGCCGACGTCGCCCCGAGCACCTCCTCGGTGAGCGCGGCCAGGGCGGCGTACAGGTCGTAGCGCAGCGACATCCGGGCCAGGGTCTGCCAGCGGTCCTCGCGCGGCAGCAGGGAGATCTTCGACAGCAGGGAGTCGACCCGGAAGCGGTCCGACAGGACGAAGTAGACACCGGCCACCTCGCCGACGTCCCGGCCCGTCCTCGCCGCGGTCTCCACCACGTCGAGCAGCCCGAAGCCGTACAGCAGCCGGGTCACCTGCTCGGCCAGCTCGCGCGGCAGCCCACGCCCCGTCAACGCCTCGACGTTGGCCTCCAACGCGGTCCGCTCGCTGCCGACGAAGAGGTTGCCGAGCTCGGGCAGGAGCCGTGCCACCCCGTCGCGGAGCCGGGCGGTCTCGGCCGGCACGTCGATCGGCGAGCGGCGGTTGGTGACCAGCCACCGGACCGCGCGGTCGAGCAGACGGCGGGTGTCCAGGTAGACCCCGGTCTGCACCTCGGTCGGAACCTTGTTGTCCAGGGCCTCGACCGCCGCCCACACCTCCCGGAGCCGGAACACGTCCCGTACCACCACGTACGCCCGGATCACGTCGGCCGCCGTGGCGCTGGTCTCCTCGGCCACCCGGTAGACGAACGTGATACCGCCCCGGTTGACCACCTCGTTGACCAGCACCGTGGTGACGATGTCCCGGCGCAGCCGGTGCTCGGCCATCCGGTCGGCGTACCGCTCGCGCAGCGGGGTCGGGAAGTACCCGGCGAGCACCTCCGAGGTCCACTCCTCGTCGGCGATACCGTCGGCCAGGATCTCCCGTTGCAGCACGATCTTGACGTACGCGAGCAGCACCGCCAGCTCCGGCGCGGTCAGTCCGGTGTCGGTGCGGGCCGCCAGCTCCTCGTCCGACGGCAACGCCTCCAGCTCGCGCTTCAGGTGGCCGGCGCGCTCAAGATCACTGATCAGCCGCCGGTGCACCGGCAGCAGCGACGGCGCCTGCGCCAACGCGTTGCCGATGGCCCGGGCCTGGTCGTAGTTGTCCCGGAGCACCAGCTCGGCGACCTCGTCGGTCATCTCGGCCAGCAACGCGTCCCGGTCCTCGCGGCTCAGCTCGCCGTCGGCCACGGCCGCGCCGAGCAGGATCTTGATGTTCACCTCGTGGTCCGAGGTGTCCACGCCCGCCGAGTTGTCGATGAAGTCGGTGAAGATCCGTCCGCCCGACATGGCGTACTCGATCCGGCCGACCTGGGTGAAGCCCAGGTTGCCGCCCTCGCCGACCACCCGGCAGCGCAGATCCCTTCCGTCCACCCGGATCGCGTCGTTGGACTTGTCCCCCACCTCGGCGTGCGACTCCGACGACGCCTTGACGTAGGTGCCGATGCCGCCGTTCCACAGCAGGTCGACCGGTGCGGTCAGGATCGCCCGCATCAGCTCGGGCGGGGAGAGCGACTCGACCCCCTCCTCGATACCCAGCGCCTCGCGGACCTGCGGGCTGATCGGGATCGACTTCGCCGTACGCGGGTAGACCCCGCCCCCTTCGGAGATCAGCTCCGGGTTGTAGTCCGCCCACGACGAGCGCGGGGTGTCGAACAGCCGGCGCCGCTCCCGGTACGAGGTGGCCGGATCCGGGTTCGGGTCCAGGAAGATGTCCCGGTGGTCGAAGGCGGCGACCAGCTTGATGTGCTCGGACAGCAGCATCCCGTTGCCGAAGACGTCGCCGGACATGTCGCCGATCCCGACCACGGTGAAGTCCTGGGTCTGGGTGTCGATGCCCATGTCGCGGAAGTGCCGCTTCACCGACTCCCAGGCGCCCCGGGCGGTGATTCCCATCTTCTTGTGGTCGTAGCCGGCCGAGCCGCCGGAGGCGAACGCGTCGGCGAGCCAGAAGCCCCGGGACACCGAGATCTCGTTGGCGATGTCGGAGAAGGTCGCGGTCCCCTTGTCCGCCGCCACCACCAGGTACGGGTCGTCACCGTCGTGCCGGACCACGTCCTGCGGCGGTACGACCTGCCCGCCGACCAGGTTGTCGGTCACGTCCAGCATCGCGGAGATGAACTCCCGGTAGCAGGCGACCGCCTCGTCCCGGTCCCCGGGCTTCTGCTTGAGCACGAAGCCGCCCTTGGCGCCGACCGGCACGATCACGGCGTTCTTCACCATCTGGGCCTTCACCAGGCCGAGCACCTCGGTCCGGAAGTCCTCCCGTCGGTCGGACCAACGGATGCCGCCCCGGGCCACCGGGCCGAACCGCAGGTGGACCCCCTCGAAGCGAGGCGAGTAGACGAAGATCTCGTACTTCGGCCGGGGCTCCGGCAGGTCCGGCACCGCCTGCGGGTCCAGTTTGAACGCCACGTACGGCTTCGGCCGCCCGTCGGTGCGCCGCTGGTAGAAGCTGGTCCGGAGGGTGGCCTGGATCAGCGCCAGGTACGACCGCAGGATCCGGTCCTGGTCGAGGCTGCCCACCTCGTCGAGCTGCCGCCCGATCGAGGTGATCAGCTCCTTGGCGCGCAACGAGCGCTCCTCGGCGGTCAGCCCGAGCGTCGGGGAGAACCGCGTCTCGAAGAGGTCCACCAGCGCCACGGCGATGTCCGGGTACGAGATGAAGGTCGACTCCATGTACTCCTGGGAGTAGACCGTGCCGGCCTGACGCAGGTACTTCGCGTACGCCCGCAGCACGACCACCTGCCGCCAGGTCAGGCCGCCGCGCAGCACCAGCTCGTTGAAGCCGTCGACCTCGGCCTCACCCCGCCAGGTGGCCGAGAAGGCGTTCTCGACGTGCGGGCGTACCTCGGTGAGATCCCGGGCGCCGTCCGGCAGCTCCAGGCCGAAGTCGTAGAGGTAGATCCGGCCGTCGATCCGCTCCACCTCGTACGGGTGCTCGTCGATCACCCGTACGCCGAGCGAGTGCAGCACCGGGAGAACGGCGGAGAGCATCATCGGCTCGCCGTACCGGTAGACCTTGAACCGGACCTCCTCGGCCGCCGGTGTCTCGTCCTCCGGCTCGCCGCCCGCCCCCGCGGACGGGCGGGGTGGGACGAACCTGCGGTACATGTGCATCTCGAGCTGGCCCGGCTCCTCGAGCAGCTCCAGCTTGGCCAGGTCCTTCAACGCCTCGTACGGCGTGTGCCCGTCCTTGTAGCCCTCGGGGAAGGCGTCCGCGTACCGGGTGAAGAGACGCTTGGCCTGCTCGTCGCCGAGCTTGCGCTCCAGCAGCAGGCGGTAGTCGTCGTCCCAGAGCCGGGTCGCGTCGGCCAACCGCTCGGCGAGCTGGTCGGCGTCGACCTCACCGGGCGGGTTCGTCGGGTCGGTGCGCACGATGAAGTGCACCCGGGCGAGCGTGGACTCGGTCACCCGGGTGGTGTAGTCGACGCCGACCCCGTTGAGCTCCCGGAGCAGGATCTCCTGCATCCGCAACCGGTTCTGGGTGGTGAAGCGGTCCCGGGGCAGGTAGATCAGGCAGGAGATGAAACGTCCGTAGGCGTCCCGGCGCAGGAAGACCCGCAGCTGGCGGCGGCCGGCCATGCGGAGCACCCCGATGACGGCCTGGTAGAGGTCGTCGGTCTTGATCTGGAACAGCTCGTCCCGCGGGTAGGTCTCCAGGATCTGCAGCAAGTCCTTACCCGAGTGGCTGCGCGGGCTGAGCCCGGAGCGTTCCAACACCTCGGCGACCTTGCGGCGCACCACGGGCAGCTCGCGGACGCTGGTCTGGTACGCCGCGGTGGCGAGCAGGCCGAGGAAGCGGCGCTCACCCACCACCTCGCCCTCGGCGTTGAAAATCTTGAATCCGATGTAGTCCAGGTAGGCCGAGCGGTGCACGGTGGCCCGGGAGTTGGCCTTGGTGATGATCAGGAGCCGCTTCTCCCGCACCTTCGCGGCCGCCTCGGGGTTCATCGAGGAGAGCAGCCGCGGCCGGGGGGAGTCCTGACGCAGGATGCCCAGCCCGGAGCCGAGGACCGCCTGCAGCGCCGTGCCCTGGTCCGTCTCGACCAGTCGGTACTCCCGGTAACCGAGGAAGGTGAAGTGATCGTGCGCCAGCCAGCGCAGCAGCTCCACCGAGTCCGTGATGTCCTTCTCCGGCACCGGTGGGCGGTCCGGCGAGGTTCGGGCGGCGGCCAGCTCGTCGGCGAGCGACAGGGCGCGCTGGCGCATCTTCGGCCAGTCCTCGACCGCCTCGCGCACGTCGGTCAGGACCCGCTGCAACTCGGCGCGCAGCCGCTCCCGGTCCTCGGGGCTGCGGACCGGGTCGATCTCGATCCGCATCCAGCTTTCCACGATGTCGCCGTCGATCGCGTCGTCCGGTTCGACGTCGGCGGCGACCTCGGTCAGCCGGCCGAGGGGTTCGCGGCGCACCACGACCAGCGGGTGCACCAGCATGTGGATGTCGAGATGGTGGCCGGTCAGCAGTGCGGTGACGGAATCCACCAGGAAGGGCATGTCATCCGTGACGATCTCGATCACGGTGTGCTGCTGCTCGGGTGCCGGCTCGTGGATCCGCAGCTTCAGCTCCCCCGGCATTCGTTGCTCGGCCAGCTGCCGGTGCGCGCGGGCCGCGGCCAGCATCTCCTCCGGGGTGATCCCGATCAGCTCCTCGTCCGGAGCGAACCGCCAGAATCGGTCGACCAGGGTCGCCGCGTCGTGGTCGTCGCCGGCCAGCGCCACCGCCTGGGCGACCAGCCGCTCGGCGTTTGGTACGGGCTCGTCCAGATCCTGGTCCTCGATGCCGTCGGCCAGCGCCTCCGGCGGTAGCCCGAGGTCGTACAGGGTGTCGACGCTGGCCCCCGGCACGCCGGTGACGCCGGCTGCGAGCCGCGGGCCCGCCCCGTCGTCGTCGACCGCCGAGTCGTAGCTGTCATCCCGGCCGGTGTACGTCGGCCGGAGAGCGGGTTCCGGTTTGATCGCCGGACGCCGGTTCATCGGTGCCACTCCCCTCGACCCACCTCGTCGTGGGTCTCTCTCCGCTCAGACTAGGCCCTACCGATCCACGCTCTCGTCAGCGGACCGCCGGCCGGACGTCCGGAGCCGGACGGTGTCCCGTCGCCCGCGTTGGGTAGCGGAGACGCCCTCCCCGGAGTACCCACGCTGCTCCCGCCATCACCCACCGCGATCCGACCGGCGCACAGTCCGGGCAGCCGGGCACGGGCGGGAAGCATCGGGGTACTACGGTCGGACTGCCGCCACCGGTGCTTCGGCGGCGCGAACCTCCGAAGGGTGACCACGGCATGCCCGTCGCGTTCTCACTTTCCCACCCGGGTCCCCGGCGGAATCCCCGCCGACTGACGGCTACGGCGGTGGCCGGCCTCGTGCTCGCCACCGGGTCCCTCACGGCCTGCTCCGACAACGGCGGCCCGGAACGGGTCATCGACGCCTTCCTCACCGGCTGGCGCAACGGCGACCTCCACCAGGTCGGCTTCCGGAACCCGGCCGGGCAGCGTGTCCCGGCCACCGAGGTGACAAAGGAGATAAAACAACTCTCGGGTGATCTCGCCAAAACGCCGCCCGCACTCCAGCGAGAAGGTGCGACGAAGATCACAGAAGACATCGCGACGGCGACCGTACGGGTGGACTGGGCGCTGCCGGGCGGCGTGCACTGGACGTACCGGTCGGAGATCAGGCTGACCCATGGCGACCAGGACGACTGGCAGGTCATCTGGGAGCCCCGGATCGTCGAACCCCACCTCACCCGCGGCGACCAGTTGGCGCTGCGCCGGCTGCCGGCGCCCCGGGGCGCCATCACCGACGCCGCCGGTGAGCCGATCGTCCGGCCCCGACCGGTGGTCGTGGTGGGTGTCCAGCCCGACCAGGTCTCCGACGTGCCGGGGCTGGTGCGGCAACTCGACGCCGCCTTCCGGGCGATCCGGCCCCGGATCGAGCCGCCGATCGACCTCTCCGATCTTCCCGACCGGCTGAGGGAGGCGAAGCCGGACGCCTTCGTCGACGTGGTCAGCCTGCGGCGGGAGGCGTACCTGCAGATCAAGCCGCGCATCTACGACCTGCCGGGGACGAGGTTCCGCGAGGAGCAGCGCGAGCTCGCGCCGACCCGGGAGTTCGCCCGGGCCCTGCTCGGCTCGGTCGATCCGGTGCAGGCCGACGACATGACCGCCGAGCCCGGGGTCTACGAGATCGGCGACATGGTCGGGCACGGCGGTCTGCAGGGCCGGTACGAGAAGCAGCTCCGAGGCACCGTCGGGACCAGCGTGATCGTGGTGAGCCGGCGACCGGACGGTTCGGTCGCCCCGACCGGCACCGAGGTGTTCCGACAGGAACCGCGGCCGGGAACGCCGGTGAGGACCACCCTCGACGTGTCCGTCCAGCGCGCGGCCGACGCCGCACTGGGCGGCACGACGCGGCGCAGTGCGCTGGTCGCGGTACGGGTCAGCGACGGCGCGGTGCTCGCGGTGGCGAACCGGGGTACCGAGGAGAACCTCGCCTTCACCGCCCAGGTGCCGCCCGGGTCCACCTTCAAGATGGTCAGTGCGCTCGGGCTGCTCGACGCCGGAGCCGTCACCGCGGAGACCCCGGTCGACTGCCCGGGGACGGTCACCGTCGACGGCCGGTCCTTCAAGAACTCCGACAGCGTCCGGCCCGGCACCGTGCCGTTCCGGACCGCCTTCGCCCGATCCTGCAACACGGCCTTCGCGGCACTCGCCCCGAAGCTGGGTCCGGACGGCCTCGCCACCGCCGGCCGCACCCTCGGACTGGAGGCGCGCTGGCAGCTCGGCGTCGACGTCTTCACCGGGCGGGTCTCCGCCGGCGGTTCGGCCACCGAGCGGGCCGCCGCGGCCTTCGGCCAGGGCACCACGGTGGTCAGCCCGTTGGCGATGGCGGCGGCCACCGCCGCGGTCGCCCGGGGCCGGTGGCAGCAGCCGAAGCTGGTTCTGGAGCCGTCTCCGGGTGAGCCGGCGCCGCCGGGCCCGCAGCTCAGATCGGACTCGGTCGAGTCGCTGCGCACGATGATGCGGGAGGTGGTCACGGCGGGAACCGCCACCGCACTACGGGACGTTCCGGGCGGCCCGGTCTTCGGCAAGACCGGCACCGCGGAGTTCGACGACAATCCGGCGCACACCCACGCCTGGTTCGTGGGTTGGCAGGGGGACGTCGCGTTCGCGGTCTTCGTGGAGCGGGGCGGGTCGGGCTCGGCGAACGCCGTACCGCTCGCCGAGCGGTTCCTGCGCGGCCTTTCCGCGGGCTGAGCGACGACGGCCACGCGACACGCCGTCCCGCCCGGTCCCGCGACCGGGGCGGGACGGCGGCCGGTCAGCGGGCCAGGGCGTTGCCCTGCTTGTCGGTGAACTTGCCGATCAGGATCAGGATGAAGTCGATCAGCACCCAGAAGCCCAGGCCGCCGAAGGTGATGAGCATCAGGATGCCGGTACCGATCTTGCCGACGTAGAACCGGTGAACGCCAAGGCCGCCGAGGAAGAAGCACAGCAGCAGCGCGGCCACCCACGACTTCTGGCCGGCCGGAGCAACAGAGTTCGCGGACATCACTATTCCTTTCAGGACAAAGGCTGCTTACGCGCCATGGGCTACGTGCACCACATGCCCGCGGACACGGATCCGGCGGGCATGTCGGTCGCGCACACTACCGCAACCGTCGCTCGCACGTCGCGCCCGATGGATCGCCGGCTCGGTGCGAACAGGTCCGCCGACCGGCCACGGGGGCGGCACGCGGCGGCCGCGGGTGGGTCGGTGACGGAGCGAGGGGTACCGACGACGCGCCGACGTTGGCTGTCACCCCGGTGTGTTGTCCGAGAATCGGGGTGACCATCCTCATCGGAGCGACCACGGTGTGCTCCGCACGCCCTGTCGGCGGCTGTCGTCGGTCACATCCGCGTCCGTCGTCCGGCTGGCGGTCACCTTCGCGGCACGGCGCACTTGAGAGGTACGGCCACCGGCTTCCTCGGCCGTGCGGCGGGTGACCGGAATCGATCGCCGGCGGCGGGCTTCCCGGCCGGGCGGCGCGGTGCGCACCGGCCGAGGGCAGTCGCACGGAACGCGCTCGGACGGCCGGTGTTTCGACGTCCCTGGCGTACGCGAACCGGTCAACCCGGATTCGCGGGCGGCGCGACGGACTCGGCCGGGCCGTGGCTTTTCCCGCCCGGACGTCGCCGACCATTGGCTTACCTGCGGACAATCCCGCCTGGTTCACCGCGCGACGGCCCGACGGAAGGCGTGCCGCACAATCGCGTCGCGACTCGAACAGCGCCGGTCGCCCCCGCTCGGGTCGAGCCTCGTCGCTTTTGATCGCCACCGTGAGCGACTCATCAGCAAGTAAGAGGATATCCGCTGAATCGTCACTTTCCACCCGCGGCCAGGACATTGACGCGGGGTCCGATTGTCAAAACATTTACAGAAGTCTATAGATCTTGGGTGAATCGATTTTTTCTGGACCAATCCACCACCTCTCGTTCCTGCGAAGAAGGGAACCACATGCCCACGACGAAGAGACCGATCGTAGGTGTGGCCATCGCCGCGACCACCGCCCTGACGCTTCTCGGCACCACCCCCGCACAGGCGGGGCCGGGCAAGGACGGGGAACACAGCCCGACCGCCGCGGCGAAGGTCGACGAGCGCCTCGCCCCTGACCGGGTCGCCGAGGCCGCGGTCGTCTCCTCGCCCGCCGCCGAAGCGGCGCTGGCGACGATCCAGAGCCGTATCGCCCGCTACGTCGCCACGCACGGCACCAGGTACACGTTCGCCAGCTACGTGGACGCCACCACCGGAAAGATCGTCCTCACCACCGACGCACCAGACAGCCTCGTGTCCACGCTGACCAACCTGTCCGGCGCGCAGGCCGCGCAGCGGCAGGCGGCCGACGAGATCCAGGTACGGCGCGCCAGCACGACCGACGCCTGGCACCGCCGCGACGACGTCCCGCCCTACTACGGGGGCGGAGGCATCACCTCGGGCGGCGCCCTCTGCTCCTCCGGCTACGCCGTCCAGAACTCCGCCGGGACCAGGTTCGCGACGACCGCGGGTCACTGCTTCGCCAACGGGGCCACCGTCCTGACCGAGTCTGGTGGCAGCACCTACGGCACCGTGTCCAACCGGCGTCTGCCCACGGTCACCGGGCACGCCATGGACTTCGAGCTCGTCGGCGGCAGCTCCTACGCCGGTCGGGTCTTCACCGGCGGCGTCACCAGCACCACCAGCATCCCGGTGGTCTCGGCGGGCGGCGCCTCCGCCGGCTACACCAACTACTGCCACAGCGGGCGGACCACCGGTGAGAGCTGCGGGCACACGGCGACCAGCGTCAACGCGCAGGTCTGCACCACCACCGGCTGCAAGTCGCCCGTCATCGCCTTCACCGGCGGCACCATGATCCAGGGCGGAGACTCCGGCGGGGCCTTCTACGCCAAGGACTCCTCCGGCGCCTGGATCCGGGGCAACGTGATCGCCAGCGGCGGCGGCACGGGCTACGCCCAGCCCTGGACCGTGCTCGCCGCCGAGCTGGGCGTCAGCATCGTGTTGGGCTGAGCCGCTCGTGTTGGACTGAGCCGCGTCACCCTCGACGGCCGGGAACCGCCCCACGGTTCCCGGCCGTCGGCGTCTACCGCACCTCCAGCGGCCACGGCCCTCCGAAGTACTCCACGGCTGCCCCGTCGTCCGGCGTGACCACCACCCGCGCGTACACCTCGTAGGCGCCCGCCGGCACAGGCTCGCCGGCGGGGTCGCAGGACACGAGCGGGACCTCACCCGGCAGCCGCCGCACGGCTCCCGGCGCAAGATCCCATCGTTCCCCGACCGCGTCCTGCGCCGTCGGCACGGTCGCGACACGGCCGTCGCGCACGAGGAACACGTCGGCGCGCGGGGCCACCACCCCACGTACCGCGACCCGACTGGTGGCCTCGACCGTCCCGGCGAGTGTCCGCTCGCCGACCGAGACAGTGCTGGGAAACCGCCCGGTCAGCGCCAGCACGCCGCCGACCGGCGGGCGGAAGAGCCGCCCACACGCGAACGGGACCTCGTCGGCCGCCGAGGTTGGGCTCACCGCGACCCCCTTTCCAGGCGACGACTCCGGTGTTGGCGCGCCGCCGGTGGCGGCGCCGCCACCGGCGCAGCCGGCGGCGGAGAGGGCAACGACGAGCAGAAGCGCGGCCGCCCGGCCACCGGGTGTTCCATGCCCTCGCATGTGTCGACCCTCTCTCACCTCAGACGTTCCAACGGGTCACTCTCTTGGACCGCCCGCGGGGCGCCCGGGTTCCCGGCGGCGGACAGGTCGGTGGCGTCCGGGCCACGGCGGAAGCCGGCCGAGACCGACGCCGCCACGCCCCGGTCCGTTTCGCGCGCGGCAGGCCCCGGAGCCGACGAGTTTCCCGATGGCGCGAACGAGCGGATACAGGAGTATCAGACGTTCAGTCAGAACCGGGCTCCTCGCGG
>CALGAM010000253.1 GCA_937951935.1 uncultured Micromonospora sp.
CCGTTCAGCGCCGCCAACAAGGCGCTCGCCGACGCCGGTCTCCCCACCATCGACTGGGACCTGACGGCTGGCTGAGGCCGCGTGCCGCACCGGCGCTCCGGTGGCAACCGTTCGGCCACCCCGACCGGTGCGGCCGGCGCCACCGGCGGTCGGGGTCGGATCAGGCGTCGACCGGGTGCCGCGAGGCGGCCGCCGCCGTCCGGTTAGGGTGCCTGTGTGCTCGTACTCGTGCTCGACTCGTCGACCCCGGCGGTCACCGCCGCACTGGCCGAGGTCACCGCCGACGCCGTCGTCCCACGTGCCGAGCGGAGCACGGTCGACGCGCGCGCCCACGGCGAACTCCTCGCGCCCCACGTGGCCGCGGTGCTCGCCGAGGTCGGTGTCCGGCCGGCCGGACTGGCCGCCGTGGTCGCCGGGGTCGGGCCGGGGCCGTTCACCGGCCTGCGGGTCGGCCTGGTCACCGCCGCCAGCATCGGCCAGGCGCTCGGCATCCCGACGTACGCCGTGGGGTCGCTCGACGCGATCGGCCACGCCGCCACCCGAGCGCACCCGGACGGCGCGGCCGAGACCGGTCCGGTGCTGGTCGCCACCGACGCCCGGCGCCGCGAGATCTACTGGGCGGTCTACGGCCCGGCCGGGCGGCGCCTGGTCGGGCCGGCGGTCGACGCTCCCGCCGTGGTCGCCGAGCAGGCCCGCGAGCGGGGTGTCCGGGTCGCGGTCGGCGAGGGCGCCCGGCGGTACGCCGACGTCCTCGGCCTGCCGCTTCGGGACGGACCGGACCATCCCCCGGCGTACGCGCTGGCGGAACTGGCGGCCGACCGCATCCGGGCCGGCGCGCCCGGTGACCGTCTGACCCCGCTCTACCTGCGTCGCCCGGACGCCGTGGCGGCGACCGGGCGCAAGCCGGTCCTGCGGTAGGAGATTCGCTCGTGGCCAGGTTGAGTCGGTTTCGTTGGTGGCACATCGCCGACGCGCTGCCGATCGAGAACGACCTGTTCGGCGCCGAACGGTGGTCGGCGGCGATGTTCTGGAACGAGTTGGCCAACGGGCACTACTACGTCGCGGCGTTGGGCGCCTCCGACGAGCTGCTCGGGTACGCCGGCCTCGCGGTCGCTCCCCCCGACGAGGCGTGGGTGCAGAATGTGGCGGTACGCCGGGACGTCCAGCGCAGCGGTATCGGCCGGATGATGCTGACCGACCTGCTGGCCGAGGCGACGCGGCGGGGCGTGCGTCGCGTGCTGCTGGAGGTGGCGGTGAACAACGCGCCGGCCCAGCGGCTCTACGCGATGTACGGCTTCGAGCCGATCGGGGTGCGCAAGGGCTACTACCAACCGAGCAACACCGACGCGCTGGTGATGCAGGCCGAACTGGGACAGGCGAGTGACTGACGAACCGTTGATCCTCGGAATCGAGACCTCCTGCGACGAGACCGGCGTCGGTGTCGTGCGCGGCCACACCCTGCTCGCCGACGCGCTCGCCTCCAGCGTTGCGGAACACGCCCGGTTCGGTGGCGTGGTGCCGGAGGTGGCCAGTCGGGCCCACCTGGAGGCGATCGTGCCGACCATGCAGCGGGCGCTCGACGAGGCCGGGGTGACCCTGGCCGACGTCGACGCGATCGCGGTGACCGCCGGCCCCGGCCTGGCCGGGGCGCTGCTGGTCGGGGTCGCCGCCGCCAAGGGGTACGCCCTCGCCGCCGAGAAGCCGGTCTACGGGGTCAACCACCTCGCCGCGCACGTCGCGGTCGACACCCTGGAACACGGGCCGCTCCCCGAGCCGGCGATCGCGCTGCTGGTCTCCGGCGGGCACTCGTCGCTGCTGCTGGTCGACGACCTGGCGACCGGGGTGACCCCGCTCGGCGCCACCATCGACGACGCGGCCGGCGAGGCGTTCGACAAGGTGGCCCGGCTGCTCGGGTTGCCGTTTCCGGGTGGTCCGCCGATCGACCGACAGGCACGGGCCGGGTCGCCCGACGCGATCGCCTTTCCGCGTGGCCTGACGGCTCCGCGCGACCTGGCCGAGCATCGCTTCGACTTCTCGTTCTCGGGGTTGAAGACCGCGGTGGCGCGCTGGGTCGAGACGCGGGAACGGGCCGGCGAGCCGGTGCCGGTCGCGGACGTGGCGGCCTCCTTCCAGGAGGCGGTCTGTGACGTGCTGACCAGCAAGGCCATCGACGCGTGCCGGACGCACGGGGTCGAGACGCTGGTGCTCGGTGGTGGGGTGGCGGCCAACTCCCGGCTACGGGCCCTGGCCGAGGAGCGGGCGGCGCGGCACGGGATCCGGGTGCGGGTGCCCCGGCCGAGGCTCTGCACCGACAACGGGGCGATGGTGGCGGCGCTCGGTGCGCACCTGGTCGCCGCCGGGGTGGCGCCGAGCCGGCTGGACCTGCCCGCCGATTCCGCGATGCCGCTGACGGTCGTCAGTGTGTAGTGTCCGGCGGCCGGGAGGGAGACAAGGACGTGATCGTACGGATGTGGGAGGTCCGGGCGGAGCGGGGCCGGACCGCCGAGCTGGTCTCGTGGGTCTGCGAGGTCGCGCTTCCCGAGGTCGAGCACAGCCCGCTGCACATCTCCAGCGAGGTCTTCTCGTCGGCGGAGGAACGGGTCGTGGTGATCTCCCGGTGGCGTGCCGAGCCACTGTCGCTGCCGGAGCCGCCGCTGCGCCTCGTCGCCCGCCCTCCGCACCAGTGGGATTTCACCCCGGTGGACCGCTGACCTGACCGGTGCCTCCCACCCTGCCTGGGCCCGGCCCCGGACGTGAGGTTCGCGCGGAAGGGGGTATTCCGCGCTGGGCAGTCGCGTCAGCGGCGCGAGTCGGCATCGGGAGGGAACCGAGGGATGGCCAGGTCACAGCACGCTGATTCGTTCACCACGGCGGGGACGGGTGACGGCCGGGTGCGGGGCAGCCAGCCGCTGCTGCACCAGCACGGGGCGGAGGTGCAGCGTTTCGGCGACGTGCGCCTGTTTCCGATCGCGCTGAGCCAGCAGGCCCGGGAGCAGAGCTGTCAGCTTCTGAACCACGTCCTGGCCGATTCGATCATCCTGTACAACCTGTACAAGAAGCACCACTGGCTGGTGCGGGGGCACACCTTCTACCAGCTGCACCTGTTGCTGGACAAGCACGCCGAGGAGCAGCTCAAACTGATCGACCTGATGGCCGAGCGCGTCCAGACGCTCGGCGGGGTGGCGATCGCCGATCCCCGGCACGTGGCCGAGGTGACCACGGTCCCGCGTCCGCCCAACGGCGCGGAGGAGGTACCGGCCATGCTCTCCCGGCTGCTGGAGGCGCACGAGATCATCATCTCGAAGGTCCGGGACGCGGCCGAGAGGACCAGCGACAACGGGGACGCCGGGTCGAACGACATCCTGGTCAGCGACGTGCTGCGCACCAACGAGCTCCAGGTCTGGTTCATCGCGGAGCATCTGGTGGACGTACCGGCCACCCGGATCGCCAACGAGGTCTGAGCGGGGCGGTCCGGGCGGGCGGCGCGCCCCTCCCGCTCACCCCGGTGCCGACGGTGCCACCGGCCGTACCGGTGTCCGCCCCTCCGGCCCCGGTCGCCGGTGCCGGGGTGTCCCCCGGAAGAGGTCTTGGACTCGCCCGGCGGGCCACCAACAATGGACGTGCCGACCCGACCGGGGGTCAGTGGACGACGTCGGCGGTCAGGCGGCGAGGGCTGTCCGGCGGACCACACCCCGGTCGTGGACGATCTGCGTGTGGTCCGAACGGAGTATCCATGGCACGACTCGCGGGCCGGGTGGCGGTGGTGACCGGCGGGGCCAGCGGAATCGGGCGGGCCACCGCGGTGCGGCTCGCCGCCGAGGGCGCGGCCGTGGTCGTCACCGACATCCAGGACGGGGCCGGAGCGGCCGTGGCGGCGACCGTCCGGGAGTGCGGCGGCAGGGCGGTCTTCCTGCGGCACGACGTGGCTGACGAGGCCGCGTGGCGGTTCGTCGTCGCACGGACGCTCGCCGATCTCGGCCGGCTGGACATCCTGGTCAACAACGCCGGTGTGGTGGACACGGGCGGGATCGAGGAGACCACGTTGGCCGAGTACGAGCGGACGATCGCGGTCAACCAGACCGGGGTTTTCCTGGGGATGAAGGTGGCCGGACCGGCGCTGGTGTCCTCCGGCCACGGCGCGGTCGTCAACGTCTGCTCGATCTTCGGCAACTCGGGCGGGTTCGGCACGTCGCCGGCGTACCACGCGGCCAAGGGCGCGGTCCGGACGCTCACCAAGAACCTGGCGTTGCGGTGGGCCAGGGCCGGGGTGCGGGTCAACTCGGTGCATCCCGGGTTCATCGACACGCCGATCCTGTCCCGCACCGGGAACGCCGTCGTCCGCGCGGGGATGGTCGCCCGGACGCCCATGGGCCGGCTGGGCCAGCCCGCCGAGGTCGCCGCCTGCGTGGCGTTCCTGGCCAGCGACGACGCGTCCTTCGTCACCGGCTCCGAACTGCACGTCGACGGCGGCTACCTGGCCGGCTGACCTCTCGCGCCGGTCCGACCGCACACCGTGGGCGGCCCCCACCACGGGCTTTCGCGGGTTTCGGGCGGGCCGGGCGTGGCCGTCACGGCTGTCCCGGGCGGGCATCTGCAAGATCTTGCACAGGCGGTCCGGCCGGGCGTGTCGGAGGACTGCCGCCCTCGACGAACGAGCGGCGAGGTCGAAGCGGCGGCGGGCCAGCGTCGACCGGAAGGGCCGGGCTTGACATAGATGAAAGCC
>CALGAM010000254.1 GCA_937951935.1 uncultured Micromonospora sp.
TCGGTGGCCAGGCCGAGGCGGGTGGCGACCTCGCCGGCGACCTCGGCGCGTTTGATGGAGTCGATGCTGAGGTCGGCCTCCAGGTCGAGGTCGAGGTCGATCATGTCGACGGGGTATCCGGTGCGCTCGCTGAGCACCGCCAGCACCGCGGCCTGACACTCCACCGTGTCGGGTACGCCCTCGGACGCCGGGGCGTCCGCCACCGCGACGGACACCCCGTTGGGTGTGGGCCCGTCGGGTGTGGGGACAGCCGCGGCAACGGCGGTGTTCACCCGGGTGGTGAGCCAGTCGACCATGGCGCGGACGGTGCGCGCCTTGACCAGTCCTTCCAGTTCTGACTCGTCGCCTTCGGTGGCCAGGCCGAGGCGGGTGGCGACCTCGCCGGCGACCTCGGCGCGTTTGATGGAGTCGATGCTGAGGTCGGCTTCCAGGTCCAGGTCGAGGTCGATCATGTCGACGGGGTATCCGGTGCGCTCGCTGATCACCGCCAGCACCGCGGCCGGAATGCCGAACGTCGACGGGGCCGGGTCGGACGTGCCGTCCCCGGCCGCGGTGTTCGCGGCGTCTGCCGCTGTGTGGCCGGCGCCGTCGGGGATCGTGGTCAGGGTGGCTGCCGGGGCCGGCGCGGCGGGAAGGGGTATCGCCGGGCCGGCCGGGGCCGGTACGGCGGTGGCCGCCCCCCGCGGCAGGACCGGCACGGCCGGGCTCGCCGACACCGGCAGGGCCGGTAGCGCGCCACCCGTCTCGCCTGCGGTGTCGCCGGCCTGGCCCGTCCTGCCCGGCGACGGACGCGGCGCGGGCGGGACCGGCTGGATCGGTCCCGCCGGGGCAGCCGTGATGGCCACGGCACTCGGGGTGGAGCCGGCCGGCTGCGGCTGCGCTGACCGCTCGACGGCCCCACCGGCGGTGCCGGTGAGGTAGGCGAGCATGACGGCGTGCTGGGCGGCGATCATCTCCCGATTGGTCCGGAGGAACTCGGCGAGCAGGTCGTCCCGGCCACCTCGCCCGTTCCGGTCGTCGGGGCCGTCGGTGATGGGCCCGACTGGTGAGGTCATGGACAGCTCCTTGCTGGGTCGGGGGGGCGTCATGCCGCCGGGCAGGGGGCGGCCACCGCGATCACGGACGAGTTGCCCGTCGACCGTCCAAAATGGACGATTTTCGGATTCGGTTTCGGTGGTGGTCACCAGGGCGGTGTCGCGGTCGTGGAACAGCCACCCGGTCCGGACCGGTACGCCGGCGCAGGCCAGCTCAGCCACGGCGACGAGGAGATCCCGGAGTCCCTCGCCGGTGCGGCGGTCGCAGGCGACGGCGAGGTGCGGCCGGTCCCCGAGGATGCCCCGGACGAGACCGGTGAGAACCTGCCCCGGACCGGCCTCGACGAAGATGCGGGCACCGGCGGCGTACATCGACTCGATCTGGTCGACGAACCGCACCGGCGCACCGATCTGCTCGGCGAGCTCGCGCCGTATTCCGTCGGGATCCGACGGATAGACGGTGGCGGTGCGGTTGGACCAGACCGGGATGCGCGGTGCGGCGATGGGAGCAGCGGCGAGATCCTCCGCGAAGCGCTTGACGGCGGGGGCGACGAGCGGACTGTGGAAGGCACAGGCGACGTCGAGGCCGCGCGCCGGCAGGCCGGCGGCCCTGAGCGCGTCGACCGCCGTCCGTACCGCGGCGGTGGGACCGGAGATCACCTGCTGGGCGGGAGCGTTACGGTTGGCGAGGACGACCTGCCCGGCGAGACCTGTGCGAGCGAGGATCTCGTCGACGCGTTCGGCGGTGGCGGCGACCGCGGCCATCGTGCCCGGATCGTCGCCGACGGAGGTGAGGATCGCGTCGGCCCGCCGGCGGCTGAGCCGTAGCAGGGTGAGCGGATCGCAGGCGCCGGCGGTGCAGAGCGCGACGAGCTCGCCGTAGCTGTGCCCACCGGCCAGGTCGGGCCGAACGCCGAGCCGGTGCAGCAGGTGGGCGACGGCGAGCCCGCCGATACCGAGCGCCGGCTGGGCCACCCGGGTGTCGCGGAGCCGTCGTCGCTGGGCGTCGGCGGTGGCGGGGTCGAACGCGGCCGGTGGGAACATGAGGTCCGCCCACTCCCGGCCGAGTTCGAGATACCGGCGTACCTCGGGGAAACTGACGAACAGTTCCGCCAGCGCCCCGGGTTGCTGGCTGCCCTGCCCGGGAAACAGGAACGCCACCTGCCCGCCGACGGACCGCCCGACCGTCGACGGTGGTTGGACGAGCCCGTGTTCGGGGTCGTGCTCGCCGGCCAGTGCGCGGTCCAGCAGCCGTTCGAGGTCGGCGCGATCGCGGGCGACGATCGCGACCTGGACGGGCCCGGAGCGCGGATCGGCCTGGGCCGCGACGGTACCGGCCAGGTCGCGTAGCCGCCACGGCCGGCCGTACCGGTCGGTGGCCCGCAGCGCGTCGACCAGACGCCGCAGCTCCCGGTGTGCCGCCGCCCGGTCGGGGCCGCGGAAGCAGAACAACTCCGCCGGCCACTCCTGGCGGGTGTGCCGCGGCTCGGGGGTACGCGGGTGCGCGGCGAGCACCACGTGGTAGTTGGTGCCACCGAAGCCGAAGGCGCTGACCGCGGCGATCCGTTCACCGGCCGGAACGCCCCACGGCCGGGCCTCGGTGAAGAAGGCGAACGGACTGCGCTCGGGATCCCACGCCGGGTTGGGGCGGGTCAGGTTGATGGTCGGTGGCCGGACGCCGGTGTACAGCGCGAGCGTGGCCTTGATCATGCCGGCGAGCCCGGCCGCGCACTTGGTGTGGCCGATCTGGGACTTGACCGAGCCCAGCGCACAGCTGCCGGGGCGGGCACCCGACTCGACGAACAGCCGGGTCAGGGTCTCCAGCTCGGTGCGGTCGCCGACGACCGTGCCGGTGCCGTGCGCCTCGACCAGCCCGACCTGGCGGGGGGAGACGCCGCTGCGCGCGTACGCCCGCTCCAGCGCCCGGCGCTGCCCCTCGGCCCGCGGCGCGGTCAGGCCGAGGGCCCGCCCGTCGCTGGAGCCGCCGATCCCCCTGATCACCGCGTAGATCCGGTCGCCGTCCCGCTCGGCGTCGGCGAGCCGCTTGAGTACGACGCAGGCGACACCCTCGCCGAGTGAGATGCCGTCGCCGGCGCTGTCGAACGGGCGACACCGGCCCGTCGGTGACAGAGCATGCGCCGAGGTGAACATCAGGTAGTCGTTGATGCCGTTGTGCAGGTCGGCCCCGCCGCAGACCATCAGGTCGCTGGTGCCCGCCGCCAACTCCTTGCAGGCCGCGTCCAGCGCGGCGAGCGACGAGGCGCAGGCCGCGTCCACCGTGAAGTTGGGGCCGCCCAGGTCCAACCGGTTCGCGACCCTGCCGGCGATCACGTTGGCCAGCACACCGGGGAACGAGTCCTCGGTGACCCTGGGCAACTGGTCCTCCAGTGCGGCGGGGACCTCGCCGAGATAGGCCGGAAGCATGGTGCGCATCGTCTGCGCGTGCCCCATGTCACTGCCCGCCTCGGCGCCGAACACCACGCCGGTGCGGGAGTGGTCGGCGCCGGGCGCGTCGTAGGCGTACCCGGCGTCGACGAGGGCCCGGTGCGCGGCCTCCAGGGCCAGGAGCTGGGTGGGGTCGATGCTGGCCAGGGCGGCCGGCGGGATCCCGTATCCGATCGCGTCGAACGGCACCGGCGCGATGAACCCACCCCACTTCGACACGCTGAACCGGCCCACCTGCCCCGGCTCGACCTCGGGGGAGTAGTAGGTGTCGACCGACCACCGCTGGGCCGGCACCTCGGTGATGGTGTCGCGACCGCTCAGGATCGTCTGCCAGAAGCTGGCCAGGTCCGGTGAGCCTGGGAAGACGCAGGACATGCCGATGATGGCGATGTCCAGCGGCGCCGCCGGTGCCGGCTCGGCCGGGCCGGCGGCCGGGCGGAAGGCCGGTGCCAGCGCCGCGAGCCGCGCGGCGTGGAAACGCCGCGCGTCGACGGTCACCGCGCGGTGCAGGTCGGACACGGTGGTCGGCGAGTCCCGCAGCACGGCCACCTGTCCGGCCATGAAGAGCCCTTCGGCGTGCTGGCCCGCCTCGTCCACGGCGACCAGCGTGTCCCCGTCGCGACGCCGACCCTTGCTGGCGATACGTAGTCGACCGACGTTGAGCATCTCCAGCCGCTCCCACACGTCACGGCCGGTCGCCCCCGCCGTGACCAGCTCGCGGCGCACCCGGTGGAAGTCGTCGACGTACGGGCTGGGGAGGCAGCGCGTCACGTGCCCCGGCGCCGTCTCCAGCACCGCCGTGCCCGTCGCCGCGATCACCTGGCGCTGGAACAGCGGCTGGATCGCCCCGCACTCGACCGCCTCCCGGGTGAACAGGTACGCGGTGCCCATCAACACCCCGACCTGTACGCCGCGCCGAACCAGCGGCCCCGCCATCGCCGCCACCATCGCCGCGGAGCGCGCGTCGTGGATGCCCCCGGCGAAGAACACCTGGACCGGCGTGTCGGGGACGCCGGCGGGAGAGCCGTCCGGTGCGGAGGCGGACCGGGGCCCGGTGGCCGGGGTTGCCGTCTCGTCGAGGAACTCCGCCAGGGTCAGCAGCTGCGCCTCCCACAGCGGGAGGCTCGTCCGCGGCCCCACGTGCCCGCCGCACTCGGCGCCCTCGAACACGAAGCGGCGGGCTCCGGCGCGCAGGTACTGCCGCAACAGTCCCGGCGACGGTACGTGCAGGAACGCCGCGATGCCCTCGGCCTCCAGTGCCCTGGCCTGCGTCGGTCGCCCACCGGCGATGATCGCGACCCGCGGCCGGATCTCCCGCACCGCCGCGAGCTGCGCGGCGCGCACCTCCTCCGGGGCGAAGCCGAGCACACCGACCCCCCACGGACGGTCACCCAGCGCCTGCGCGGTCTCGCGCAGCATCCGCCGGGACTGCTCGCCGCTGGCCAGGGCGAGCGCGATGAACGGCAGCGCACCGTCACCGGCCACCGCCGCCGCGAACGGCGCCACGTCGCTGACCCGCGTCATCGGCCCCTGCGCGACCGGGATCCGTACCCCGAGCGCCCGGGCCAACGGGGCGTCCGGCTCCAGCACCCCGGCGGCCTCGGCGTCACCGACCGCTTCGCTGATGGCCGCGCGGATGCCGCGCACCGCCGAGGCGGTGTTGCGCCAGTGCCGTTGGAACACCGCCGCCAACCAGCCGTCCTGCCCGACCGGAAGCAACTCGCCGGCACCGTCCGGGCGGCCTCCGCGGGGTACTCCCCGTAGGCCGTCGCGCAGCACCGTCTCCGAGCCGTCCATCCGCCCGATCACGACCCGCACGTCCTCCGGCAGGTCCGACTCGGGCATCAGCGCCAGCTGGCTGTCCAGGACCACACCGGCCGCCCCGCCGACCACGCACGCGGCGGCGGTGCGCGGCCCGATCCCGCCGGCGACCCACACCGGCAGGCCGAGCGTCTCGTCGGCGAGCAGCTGCTGCAACAGGACGAAGGAACTCAGCTCACCGACCCGTCCACCGGCCTCACAACCGCGGGCGATCAGGCCGTCCGCGCCGCCGGCGGCGGCGGCCCGCGCCTCCGCCGCGCTCGTCACCTCCGCCAGCACCCGGCAGCGTCGCGCGACGTCGCCCAACGACCACGCGCTGTCGGCCGGCAACACCACGAGGCCCAGGCGGCCGTCCGCGGCCCGCTCCACGTCGTCCAGTGACGCGGCGCAGCCCGGTGGGACCCGTACCCCGACCGGTGTCACCGACCACGACGCCGCCCGCTCCAGCGCCTGCAACACCCGGTGGTCGCCCCGGACAAGGTCGAGGACCCCGACGCCACCGCCACCGCCGGCGGCCGCCACGATGCGCGGGCTGGGTTCGACACCGCCGCAGGGGTTGATGACGATGACCGGAGCACTCCCGGCGGTTGCAGTACTCATGGAACTCCCGTCACTGAGCCAGGCGGGGGCGTGCCCGGCCGCCTCGTCCGCCGTGTCGCTGCGGGGGTCGCGGGCGCCGTTTCGACCCCTGCAAGCTTACGTCGTTTGACGACGTTTTTGCAGGTCATAGACCCTAAAGTGTAAAATGCGAGACTTTTTCCCCTCTTTACATGAGATGCGTTCGTATGTCAGATATCGATCTCGGTAACCGCTTCTGCCTGGTTCCAGGCCCTGATCGACCGTCCCGGCCGGACTCGGTCGGCCCCTGCTTCGAGTTCCGAATTCTTTGCGCGTAACGCCCTTTTCGTGAGCTACCGTCATGATGTAGCCAGTTGCCACCCACCTCATGCCGGAGGGGCTGATGGCGCCCGGTACCCGTATCACTTCCGACTCGCGCTGACCGACCGCCCGCCGACGGGACCCGGCAGCACCGACCAGCCCGCGCCCAGCCCGGGACACGACGTTCAGCGACCCTCACCACGGGCCCCGCGTCCGCGCGCCAGCGGACGCCGTCCGCCCGGTGATCTCGCCTGCCCGTCGCACACCCTGCCCGACGTTCGTGGCGACCGCCACGCGCGAACCGTCATCCACGAAAGGAAAACGCATGGACAGAACCCGGATGCTCGCCCGGTCTCTGCTCTTCTCCACCGCCGCGGTCATGGCGACCTCACTGGTGTTGGCCACCGCGCCGGCGACACGCGGTGGTGCCGACGCCGGGACCGCGGTGCAGAAGCGCCTGCCCGGCAGACTGTCCGAAGCGGGCCGCCGGCAGGCGCCGGCCGACGCCGTACCCGAACTGCTGGCGAAGGCCGCGCCGGACGAGTGCTTCGTCGGCCTCGGACCCCCGGCCTCCGCCGAGGTGGCCGGGGCCGGGTGCGAACTCGGGCAGCCGAAGGTGAACCAGTCGTACGTCTGGGGCCTGACACGATCGGGCAACAGCCTGTGGTTCGGGACCGCACCCAACGCCCACTGCCTGACGATGGGGCTGAGCCTCGCGCTCACCGAACCGATCCAGAACGACGACTACGTCTGCGAGTACGGCGAGAGCCCGGTGCGTGCGGAAATGCCGATCATCCCGCCGGCCGGAGGTGACTGGCGCCCGCCGAAGCTCTACGCCTACGACACGTCGTCGCGGACCCTGACGGACAAGACCGAGGACGTCCGCACCGCCTCGGAGCTTGACCGCCAACGGCTGGAGTCGACGGTGGGGATCCGCGCCGCCGGCTCACACCGGGGCGTCGTCCTGCTCGGTGGACCGAGCGTCCTCGGGCTCAACCTGTTCGCCTTCGACGGTGAGTCGGGCCGGTACCTCGGGTCGACGACGCTGCCCGAGTACGGCAGCATCCGGCACTTCCTCGTGGCCGACAGCGCACTCTACGCCGGGGTCGGCCTGGGGACCGACGGTCAGAGCGGCGGTGCGGTGCTGCGCTGGACCGGCAGCAGGTCCTCGCCGTTCGACTTCACGGTGGTGGGCAGCCTACCGGCCCAGGTCGCCGACCTCGTCGTGCACAAGGGGCGGATGTTCGTCACGACCTGGCCCAGCGTCAACCGCGCGGTCGAGGGTGGAAACACCGCGGGGCTCTGGATGAGCCCGTGGCTGGCCGACGGCGAACGGGGTTTGAACCTCGAGGACGCGACCGCCTGGACCCAGGTGTGGAACGTGACCCAGTACGAGCCGGACCCGGTGATCGCCACGACGTACGGACTCGGCGGGCTCGCCTCCTACGGCGGCAACCTCTACTGGGGCACGATGCACGTGCCGATGAAGGCGCTGAGCGTGCACGCGTCGGTCTACGAGCCGGTGGGCGCCGAGCAGGAAGCCGCCGTCGCGCAGAACACGCACCGCGCGACGAGCATCTTCCGGGCCAGCAGGTTCGACCAGGGCAGGGCCCAGGCCGACCTGCTGTACGGCGCGGCGGAGCTGCCCGCGTACGACCCGGAGGCCAACGACGGGACGGGCGCCTGGCGGCTCGTCCCGACCGGGTACAAGCCCCGGTACGGCGCGGCGGGATTCGGCAACGGCTACAACAACTACACCTGGAAGATGGCGGTGGTCGGCGACGCGCTCTACATCGGCACGATGGACTGGAGCTATCTCGCCAAGGACCTGCCGGCCGACCTCCGCGCCGCGACGCAGGCCGCGCTCGGCGTCATCGCTCCCGCGTCCTACGGGGCCGACCTGTGGGTGTTCGACCAGCCGCACGGACCGGCGAGGCCGGTGGACACCACCGGGCTCGGCAACTACCTCAACTACGGCATCCGCAGCATGGTCGCCGACCGGTCGACCCTCTACGTCGGTACGGCGAACCCGATGAACCTGCGGACCGACCCGGGCGACGACGTCCCGGAGGGCGGGTGGGAGCTGATCCGGCTCCCGGTGGCCGGTTCCTGACCGTCCCCCGCGGACCGACGGGTCCCGTCCCGGGACGGTGGACATCCCGTCCGGGACGGGCCCGTCCCGCACGTCGTCAACACCTCGGTGGCCGGCCGGAGCCCCAGAGCCCGGCCGGCCACCGACAACACCCGACCAGCACGAGAGGCGGAGCGAGGCATGGACCGGTGGGCCACGAGGACGGGAGCCCTCCGTCGTACCCTGCTGACGGCGCTGGCGGTCGCCAGCGTCCTCACGGTGGTGTCCGGCTGCGACCCGGTGCGGCCACCGCAGCGCCCGGCGGGGGCGTCGCGGCGCCCGGTGGAGACAGCTCCCGCGCCGACCGGACCCACCCCGGCCGGGCCCACCTCCGGGGTCCCGGCCCCGGACCTCATCACCCCGGGCTCGTCCGTCCACCGCATCACCGTGGACGGCCGGACACGCACCTTCCGGCTGTACCGTCCGGGCCACCTGTCGCTGGCGGAGCCGGTACCGCTGGTGGTGATGCTGCACGGTGCCCTCGGCAGCGCCCGGCAGGCGGAGGAGTCGTACGGCTGGAACACCGCCGCGGACCGTCACGGCTTCGTGGTCGCGTACCCGGAAGGGCTGAACCGGTCATGGGCGGTCAGCCCTGACTGCTGTGGGCCGTCGGCCCGCGACGGCGTCGACGACGTGGCGTTCGTCGTCGCCACGGTGGCCGCCGTCGCGGCCCGGCTGCCGGTCGACCCGCGGCGGGTCTACGCCGCCGGGATATCCAACGGCGGCATGCTCGCCTACCGGTTGGCCTGCGACACCACCACCTTCGCCGCCATCGGCGTGGTGGCCGCGAAGCTCCTCGGGCCGTGTCCGGCCCCGGCGCCGGTCTCCGTGCTCCACATCCACGGCACCGCCGACGCCGTGGTTCCGTACGACGGCGGCCCGGGGGTGCTGGACAACGGCGGAACCGGGCCGCTTCCGGTCAAGATCGGTGGCCCTGCCGTGCCCGACCAGATCGACCGGTGGCGCGAGATCGCGGCGTGCGGCACGCCGCAGGTGCGCAGCGAGGGACCCGTGACCACGTCTCGGGCCCGCTGCCCGGACGGCCGTGGCGTCGACCTGGTCACCGTCGCCGGTGCCGGACACCAGTGGCCGGGCGGCGCGCCGCTGACCCCGGCGGAGCGGCTGCTCGGCCTGGACCCGCCATCGACGGCCCTGGCCGCCACGGACGCGATCTGGACCTTCTTCGCGGACCACGCGCGGTAGCCGCCGACCGGTCGGGGCCGGGTGGAGGCGTTTGTCGTCACTCGCGCGCGGGTAGCTCCGCTGCGACCGCCGGAACGGCCGGCGGCGGGGACGGGGAGTCGGTGCGGGGCGGCACGCGTGGGCGGCGACCCGCGTGGCGACCGGCCGGCGGGGAACTCGACGGGATCACCGGTCATCCTCGCCACCGCCCTGCGGACATCGGCGCGACAACAGGGGTGGCCGGATGCGGGAGATCGTGGGCCAGAGCCTGGCCAGGAGGCTGGTCGAGTGGGGAGTCGACACGGTGTTCGGCCTCCCCGGGGACGGCATCAACGGGCTGATGGAGGGGTTCCGGCGCGAGCGCGACCGGCTCCGGTTCATCCTGGTGCACCACGAGGAGGCGGCCGCCTTCATGGCCACCGGGTACGCGAAGGCGACCGGCCGGCTCGGCGTCTGCGTCGCCACCTCCGGTCCGGGCGCCGTGCACCTGCTCAACGGGCTCTACGACGCCAAGCTCGACCACGTGCCGGTGCTGGCGATCACCGGCATGCAGGAGACCTCGGTGCTGGGCTCGTACTACCAGCAGGAGCTGCACACCAACCTGCTGTACCAGGACGTGGCCGCCTACAACCTGGTGGTGACCAACCCGCAGCAGATGCCGGGGGTGGTCGACATCGCGATCCGCAACGCCCTGGCGAAGCGGACGGTGGCACACCTGTCGTTCCCGAACGACGTCCAGGTGGCGAAGGTGACCGAGGACCCGTACCGCCACGTCAGCCCGGGTACGCCGCCGACCAGCAACGCGGTGGTGTCACACCCACCGGTCGCCCCCGCGTCCGACGACCTCGCCCGGGCGGTCGAGGTGCTCAACGCGGGCCGGAAGATCGCGATGTTGGTCGGCGTCGGCGCCCGCGACGCCCGGCAGGAGGTGCTCGCGACCGCCGAGGTGCTCGGCGCCCCGATCGTGAAGACACTGCCGGGCAAGCACGTCGTGCCGGACGACCACCCACTCACCACCGGAGGCCTCGGACTGCTCGGCACCCGACCGAGCGAGGAGCTCATGGAGGAGTGCGACACGCTGCTGATGGTCGGCACATCCTTCCCGTACGGGAAGTACCTGCCCGCGCCAGACCAGGCCCGGGTGGTGCAGATCGACCTGGACGCGAGCCTCGTCGGGCTGCGGTTGCCGGTGGCGGCGGCGGTGACCGCCGACGCGGGTACCGCGTTGCGGCAGCTGCTGCCCATGCTGTCCCCGCGTCGGGACCGGACGTTCCTGACGACCTACCAGCGACGGAGGGACGAGTGGCGGGCGGACATGAAGGCGCTGGAGGACCCACGCCGGCGTCCGATCGCGCCGCAGTACCTGGCGGGCTGCCTCGACGAGCAGGCGGCCGACGACGCCATCCTGACCTGTGACTCGGGCACGGTCGCCACCTGGGCGGCCCGGCACTGGACCATCAGGGGCAGCCGGGAGTTCTACCTCTCCGGCAACCTCGCCACGATGGCCTGCGGCCTGCCGTACGCCGTCGCGATGCAGCTCGCGTTTCCCGGCCGGCAGGTCATCGCGTACGTGGGGGACGGCGGGTTCGCCATGCTGATGGCGGAGTTCCTGACCGCCGTCCGGCACGACCTGCCGATCAAGGTGGTCGTGAACAACAACAACGCGTACGGGCAGATCCTGTGGGAGCAGATCGTCCTGGGCTATCCGGAGTACGCGGTGCGGCACCGTGAGCCGGAGCCGGACTTCGCCGCCTGGGCGCGTGCCTGCGGCGGGTACGGTGCGAAGGTCACCGAGCCGGGGGATCTGCCGGGGGCGCTGCGGGCGGCGCTGGCCCACCCGGGACCGGCGCTGGTCGACTGCGACGTGAACCCGAACGAGCCGCCGATGCCGGGCAGGGTGCGGTACGAACAGGCCCGGCACTTCACCGAGGCGTTCCTGCGCGGCCAGCCGCACCGGGTGGCCACCCTCGCGACGGTGGCCCGGGACAAGATCAACGAGCTGCGGTCATGACCCGACAGGTGTCCAGGGTGACGCTGCCGGAACCGGTGACCCGGGCTCCGTCGCCGGTCGAGGGGATCGACCTGGCGGGACTCGCCGTCGACCTGCGCGCCGCGGTCGACGGCGAGGTACGGTTCGACGCCGGCTCGCGCGCCGCGTACTCGACCGACGCCTCCAACTACCGGCAGGTCCCGCTCGGGGTGGTGCTGCCCCGCACCGTCGAGGCGGCGGTGGCGGCCGTCGAGGTCTGCCGGCGCCACGGCGCGCCGATCCTGTCCCGCGGCGGCGGAACCAGCCTGATCGGCGAGTGCACCAACGTGGCGGTGGTGCTCGACTGGTCGAAGTACTGCCACCGGCTGTTGGAGGTCGATCCGGACCGACGGACCTGCCTGGTCGAGCCGGGTATCGTCCGGGACACCCTCAACGAGCGACTGGCGCCGTACGGGCTGGAGTTCGGCCCGATGCCGGCCACCCACGACCACTGCACGATCGGCGGGATGCTCGGCAACAACTCCTGCGGCGCCACCGCCCAGCGCACCGGCAAGGTGGTCGACAACGTCGTCGAGCTGGAGGTGCTGCTCTACGACGGCACCCGGATGTGGGTGGGCGAGACGAGCGACGAGACCTACGCCGAGATCCTGGCCCGGGGCGGCCGGCCGGCGGAGATCTACCGCCAGCTGCGAGCGCTGCGGGACGAGTACGCCGACGACATCCGCGCCCGCTATCCGGACATCCCGCGCCGGGTCTCCGGCTACAACCTCGACAGCCTGCTACCGGAGAAGAACTTCCACGTCGCCCAGGCGCTGGTCGGCTCGGAGGGGACCCTGGTCACGATCCTGCGCGCCCGGCTGCGTCTGCTGCCCACGACCAAGGCCCGGACCCTGGTCGTGCTCGGCTACCCGGACCTCGCGGCCGCCGCGGACGACGTGCCGCACGTGCTGTCGTACGACCCCATAGCGCTGGAAGGGATCGACGACAAGCTCGTCGACTTCGAGAAGCGCAAGCGGCTGCACCCGGCGGCCCTGCACATGCTGCCGCCCGGCGGTGGTTGGCTGATGGTGCAGTTCGGTGCGGAGACCGCGCGGGAGGCCGACGACGCGGCGGAACGGTTCGGCACCGCGATGCGGGGGCGGAACGGGCCGAGCGTCTTCCGCTTCGACGACGAGGCCGACGAGGCACAGCTCTGGACGGTCCGGGAGGCCGGCCTCGGCGCCACCGCCTGGGTGCCCGGCCTGGCCGACACCTTCCCCGGCTGGGAGGACTCGGCGGTCGCACCCGAGCGGCTCGGCGACTACCTTCGCGACCTCGACCGGCTCTTCCGGGAGTTCGGGTTCGAGCAGGCGTCGCGCTACGGGCACTTCGGGCAGGGCTGCGTCCACACCCGGATCCCGTTCGAGCCACGCACCGCCGACGGTGTGCGGCAGTTCCGGGCCTTCGTGGAACGTGCCGCCGACCTGGTCGTCGCCTACGGCGGATCGTTCTCCGGCGAGCACGGTGACGGGCAGGCCACCGGGGAACTGTTGTCGAGGATGTTCGGTGACCGGGTGGTCCGGGCGTTCGGGCAGTTCAAGGCGATCTTCGACCCGGAGGACCGGATGAATCCCGGCAAGGTGACGCCGGCGTACCCGATGGACACCCAACTGCGGCTCGGGGTGGACTACAACCACGGCCCGGTGGACACGGTCTTCCGCTACCCCGAGGACGCCGGCAGCTTCCCGCGGGCCGTGTTGCGCTGCGTCGGCGTCGGCAAGTGCCGCCGCGAACACGGCGGGGTGATGTGCCCGTCGTACATGGTCACCCGTGAGGAGGAGCACTCCACCCGGGGCCGGGCCCGGCTGCTGTTCGAGATGCTCGACGGCAGCGCGCGCGGCGGGCCGATCGCCGACGGCTGGCGCTCCGCGGCGGTCCGCGACGCGCTCGACCTCTGCCTGGCCTGCAAGGGCTGCAAGGCGGACTGCCCGGTCAACGTCGACATGGCCACCTACAAGGCGGAGTTTCTCGCCCACCACTACGCCCGCCGGCTGCGTCCCCGGACGCACTACTCGATGGGCTGGCTGCCCCTCACCGCCGCGCTCGCCTCGGCGGCGCCGCGGCTGGCCAACGCGCTGACGCACGCCCCCGGGCTGGACCGGTTGGCCAAACTGGTCGCCGGCATCGACCAGCGTCGCGACCTGCCCCTGTTCGCCACCCAGACGCTGCGGCGCTGGTACGGCCAGCGGGGACCGCGCGGAGACGGCTGGCGCGGCGAGGTGGTGCTCTGGCCGGACACCTTCACCAACCACTTCCATCCCGGCGTCGGGCAGGCCGCCGTGGAGGTGCTGGAGGCGGCCGGCTGGCGGGTCCGGATGCCGGACGGGCCGCTGTGCTGCGGGCTCACCCTCATCTCCACCGGCCAGTTGCACACCGCCAAGCGGGTACTGCGCCGCACCGTGGCGGCACTGGCCCCGCACCTGCGCTCCGGCGGTCTGGTGCTCGGCCTGGAGCCCAGCTGCACCGCGGTGTTCCGCTCCGACGCCGCCGAACTCTTCCCGGACGACGAGGACGTCCGGAAGCTGCGGCGGCAGACGGTGACCCTCGCCGAGCTGCTGCGCGATCACACCCCCGGTTGGCGACCGCCGTCGGTGCCGCGTACCGCGCTGATCCAGACGCACTGCCACCAGCACGCCGTCCTCGGCGTCGACGCCGACCGCGCGGTGCTCGACGCGGCCGGGGTGCGCGCCGAGTTCCTGGACTCCGGCTGTTGCGGCCTCGCCGGGAACTTCGGTTTCGAACGGGGCCACTACGAGGTGTCCGTGGCCTGCGCCGAGCGGGTGCTGCTGCCCGCGCTGCGCGACGCCGACCCCGGGGCCGTGGTCCTCGCCGACGGCTTCAGCTGCCGAACCCAGATCGCGCAGGGCGCGGCCGGCGGCCGGCAGGCGCTGCACCTGGCCGAGCTGCTCCGCGCCGGACTGCACGGGGACCCGGCAGGTCCGCTGCCGGAACGCCGGTGGGCGCGGCGGCCGGTCGGCCCCACCCGGCTGACCCGGCTCGCCACCACCGCGGCAGTCGCCGCCCTCGGCACGGCGGCCGCCGCGGTGCTCGGTACGAGGACCGCCGCCCTCCTCGGTGCGTGGCCTCGCGGCCACCGCCCGGGCCGGTGAAGCCGTGATCCGGTTCGAGGCCCGCGCCTACCGGGTTCCGACGGACGCGGCCGAGGCCGACGGGACCCTCGCCTGGTCGAGCACCACCCTGGTCCTGGTCCGGGCCCACGGCGAACCGACCGGCGGGGGGACACCGCCGGTCGGGATCGGGTGGACCTACGGGCCGGCGGCCACCGCCACGGTGGTCACCGACCTGCTCGCCCCCGCCGTCGCCGACCTCGATCCCGACGACGTGCCGGCCGCCTGGCGGGCCATGTGCGCCCGGCTGCGTAACGCCGGCCGTCCAGGCATCGGCGGGCTGGCTCTCTCCGCGGCCGACTGCGCGCTCTGGGATCTGAAGGCGCGCCGGCTCGGCGTGCCGCTCGCCCGGCTGCTCGGTACCGCCCGCCGGCAGGTTCCGGTCTACGCCAGTGGAGGTTTCACCAGCTACGACCGCGAACAGCAGCACCGGCAACTGGCCGGCTGGGTTCGGGAGCAGGGCATCCCCCGGGTGAAGATCAAGATCGGGGAGTCCCGGGGCACCGCCGAGGCCCGGGATCTGGCGCGGATGGCCGCCGCCCGCTCGACGATCGGCGACGAGGCGGAACTCTTCGTCGACGCCAACGGCGGCTACCGGCGCAAGCAGGCGATCCGGATCATGCGGGCCGCCGAGGCGCTGGACGTGCGCTGGTTCGAGGAACCGGTCAGCTCCGACGATCTGGAAGGGCTGGGCATCGTCCGCGACCGGGTGGACGCCGACGTCGCCGCCGGCGAGTACGGCTACGACCTCGCGTACGTGCACCGCATGGTGCCGTACGTCGACTGCCAACAGCTCGACGTGACCCGGTGCGGAGGGATCAGCGAGTTCCTGCGCGCCGCGGCGGTGGCCGAGGCCGCCGGGCTGGACGTCTCGGCGCACTGCGCGCCGCACCAGCACCTCGCCGTCGCCGCCGCGGTGCCGAACCTGCGCCACCTGGAGTGGTTCCACGACCACGTCCGGATCGAGGCGATGTTCTTCGCGGGTGCGGTGACCGCCGACGGTGGGAGCGCACCGGTGAACCTGACCGAGCCCGGCACCGGGCTCAGCTTCCGGGACGCCGACGCGGAACGGTTCCGGGTCCGCTGACGCGGCGGGTCGGGTCCCGCCCGGCGCCTGCCCACCGTCACCCCGCCGCCGGCCGCGCCAGCGTCACGGCGGTCTCCAGCAGCAGTGCGTGGACGAACGCCTGCGGCAGGTTGCCGCGAAGCTGCCGCTGCTGGACGTCGTACTCCTCGGCGTAGAGTCCGGGTGGGCCGCAACCGGCCCGGTTGCGTTCGAACCACCGGTGCGCGTCCACCGGGTCGCCGGCCTGGTGGGTGGCGAGGGCCGCGATGAAGCCGCAGAGCAGGAAGGCGCCCTCCGCCTCGCCGAGCGGCCGCTCGTCCGGCCGGTAGCGGTACAGGTACCCGTCCTCGGCCAGCTCGTTCAGCACCGCCCGGCGGGTCGCCGCACCGCGGGGGTCGTCCGACGGCACGGCGCCCCGGACCGTGGGCAGCAGCAGCGCGGCGTCGACCCGGTCGTCGTCGTACGCGCGGCGCCAGCGGCCATGCCGGTGGACGCCGTGCCGCCCGACGTCGGCGAGCACGGCGTCGGCGAGGGACGTCCAGCGGCCGGCCTGCGCCGTGGGTGCGATCCGGGCGACGGCCCGCAGGCCGGCCACGCAGGTCAGCTTCGAGTGCGTCCACTGCCGGGGCGTCAGCTCCCAGATCCCGCTGTCCGGTTCGGTCCACCGCCGCTCGATCGCCGCGGCGGCGATCTCGACGGCGTGCCAGGCCGACGCGTCGAGCCGGTCGCGGCGGGCGGCGGCGGCCAGCAGCAGCAGACACTCGCCGAGGGCGTCGAGCTGGAACTGGCCCCGCACCCGGTTGCCGACCCGTACCGCACCGCCCGGGTAGCCCGACAGATGCGGCAGCGGCTGTTCGTCCGGCACCGGTTGCCCGGACGCCGTGTAGGCGGGCGCCAGCGTCGGGCCGTCCGCGGCCAGCCGGGCCCGGACGAACTCCACCGCGGAGTCGAGCAGGTCGTCGGCTCCCGCGACGGCCGCCGCCAACCCGGTGTAGCACTGGTCGCGGATCCACGCGTAGCGGTAGTCGTAGTTGCGGCCGCTGCGGGCCCGTTCGGGCAGCGAGGTGGTGACAGCGGCCACGGTGCCCCCACCGGGGCGGGTGAGCCCGCGCAGCACGGCGTGGGCGAACCGGGCGTCGCGCCGGGCGACGCAGTCGGCGAGCGGGAGGATCCCGGCACGCCAGGCGCGCTCCGTGCTCCGCCAGGTGCTGTCCGGATCCGGTGCCGGCTGGCGGATCGGGTCTGCCGAGATCTCCAGAACCAGGTCGTGCCGGTGGCCGGCGGGGACGGTCAGCCGCCCGGTCAGCGCCGTCGGCCCGTCCGGTTCCAGCCACGGGGCTCCGGTGCAGCGCAGGTGCAGCCCGCCGCTGCGGGCCAGCCAGCTCCCGCCGTCCCGGCCCAGTTCGTCCAGTCGCGCCCGGCCGAAGCCGGCGGCCGGCTCCAGGTGTACCGCCAGCTCGGCGTCGTGCTCGACGGCGTGGATCCGGCGGAGCAGGACCAGCCGGCGTTCGTGGCCGGGAAGGGCGAGCGCCTCCCGGGACTCGACGATGCCGCCCGTGGTGACCCACCGGTTGGTCCAGATCAGGGTGCCGGGCTCGTAGTAGCCGCCCCAGACGGTGTGCGGGTCCGTGGGCGCGACGCCGTACCGGCCCCTGGCGCCGAGCAGACATCCGAAGACGGCCTCGCTGTCCCAGTCGGGTGCGCAGAGCCAGACGACGTTGCCGACAGGATCGACCAGTCCGCCCCGGTACCCGTCGGCGATCAGCGCGTACTCGCGTAGCACGTACGGGCGGGGCGGCGGGTGGCCATCCGCCGACCCTGCCCGTACGTCGCCTCCGGTCCTCACGGCTGCCGCCACCGCCCTCGGGGGTCCGATCACGCCGGCCACGCCCCATCCCCTCGGTCGGGCCCGGCCGGCACGGACTACCCGGACGATCCGTCCCGACACCCGCGGGCCTTCCCGTACCGGTCTCGCCGGTCGGCCACCGACCCACGCACGGCAGGCCGCCCGGCGCCGGCCCGGTCACGGCACCGGCAGGCCGGCCAGGGCGGCGAGCAGCGCGACGCCGACCACGAGCCACGCCACGTAGTCCCCGACGTGCCCGGAGTGCAGCCGGCGGAGCAGCAGCACGGCCGGCCTGATCCGGTCGACCACGGCGTGCGTCCGCCGGTCGGACAGGGCGAGGGCGGCGACCACCACCGCGGCCGCCGTGGACAGCAGACCCAGCAACACCCCCGACGCGGTCCAGCCGATTCCGGGCGGCACCGGCGGAACGTGCCCGTCCGCGCCGGAGAGCACCTGGCTCAGGTAGCCGTCCCGGTCCACGAACAGCGCCGCCCCGTGACCGGCAGCCCGAGCCAGCGGCGGCACCAGCCCCACCGCCAGACCGCCGGCCAGCAGCAGCACGACGGCGGTCAGCATGGTCGCCGGCGTGTCGGACAACCCCCGCCCACCCTCCGGCTCCTCGTCCGCGCCCGAGATCTGTGCCGGCTCGGGTCCGGCCGGCCGGTGCCCCCGACCGAGGTAGATCCGCACCCCGATCCGCAGCACCGCACCGCCGGTCGCCGCGGAGACCAGGACGAAGACCACCAGCAGCCAGGGATGCCGGACGGTGCTCGCCTCCTCGAGCACCGCCTTGCCCAGCCCGGGTCCGAACGGCGGCAGCCCGGCCAGCGCCAGCCCGGCGAGCAGGAACAACCATCCGGACGGATCGCGCCGGCCGCGGCCGTACAGCCCGCCCTCGTCGACGCTGCGGAATCGGTTGAGCAGCAGACCCGACAGCAGGAACAGCGCCGCCTTGACCCCGGCGTGCCCGGCCACGTACAGCGCGACCCCGGCGACCGCACCGGCGTCGCCCACGCCGAGGGCGGTCAGGAAGAGCCCCACGTGCGCGATCGTCGAGTACGCGAGCAGCCGCTTGAGGTGGCGCTGCTCCACGCACATCACCGCACCCACCAGCGCGGTCAGCACGCCCATCGGCACGAACGTCCGCTCCGGCACCGCCGGGTCGAGGGTGGCCGAGAAGACCACCCGGTGGACCCGGGCCACCCCGTAGACCCCGAGTTCCACCATGACCCCGGACATCAGCACGCACACCGGGCGGTACGCGCCGGGGGCGGACCCGGCTGACCGGACCGGCCCGGCGGGCGACGGTGGCGACCGGACGGGTCCGACC
>CALGAM010000255.1 GCA_937951935.1 uncultured Micromonospora sp.
CCGCTGATCACGTCGAAGTTGGTGGTGGTGCCGAAGTCGACGACGATCGACGGACCGCCGTAGAGGGTGTACGCGGCCAGGGTGTTCACCACCCGGTCCGCACCGACCTCCTTCGGGTTGTCGATCGCCAACTGCACCCCGGTCTTCACTCCCGGCTCCACGATCACGTTCGGGATGTCGGCGTAGTACCGGGCCAGCATCGTCCGCAGCGAGCGCAGCGCGGCCGGCACGGTCGAGCAGGCGGCGATCCCGGTGATCTCGACCGTGTCCCCGGCGAGCAGGCCCCGGAACTTGAGTCCCAACTCGTCTGCGGTCGACCGGGCGTCGGTCTTGATCCGCCAGGAGTGGACCAGCTTCTCGCCCTCGAAGGTCGCCAGGACCGTGTTGGTGTTACCAATGTCGATACAGAGCAGCATGCGTCAGCCCCGAAGCCCTGAGGTCATGCCGGCCGGCCACGCCGCCCGGCCGAAGATCTGTCCCACCCGGTCGACACCGTCGGTCAGCGCGGCCGGAGATCCATCGCGATGTCCAAGATAGGCGAGGAGTGGGTCAGCGCCCCAACCGAGAGGTAGTCCACGCCGGTGGCCGCGTACTCGGCCGCGGTGGCCAGGGTCAGCCCGCCGGTCGCCTCCAGCTCGGCCCGGCCGCCGACGGCCGCGACCACCTCGGCCAGCAGCGCCGGTGTCATGTTGTCGCAGAGCAGGAAGTCGGCCCCGGCATCCACCGCCTCCAGCGCCTCGGCGACCGTTGTCACCTCGACCTGGATCGGGACCTCCGGAAACGCCGCCCGCACCCGCCGGTACGCCGCACCGACACCCCCGGCCGCCCGCTTGTGGTTGTCCTTGATCATGGCAACGTCGTAGAGGCCCATCCGCTTGTTGTCGCCGCCGCCGGCCCGGACCGCGTACTTCTCCAGGGCCCGCAGTCCCGGGGTGGTCTTCCGGGTGTCCAGCACGGTCGCCTTGCTGCCGGCCAGCACCTCGACCCAGGCCCGGGTGTGGGTCGCCACCCCGGACATCCGACAGAGCAGGTTCAGCGCGGTCCGCTCGGCGGTCAGCAGGGCCCGGGTCGGCCCGGTCACCGTCGCCAGTACGTCACCCCGACGTACCCGGTCGCCGTCGGCCACCGCCGTCGAGACCCGGACCGCGCCCGAGCCGGCGACGTCGAAGACGGCCGAGGCCACGGCGAGGCCGGCGACCACGCCGTCGGCCCGGGCCACCAGGTCGGCGGTGTCGACCTGGTCGGCCGGGATCGTCGCGACGCTGGTCACGTCGCGCCGGTCCGGGCCCAGATCCTCGTCCAGCGCGTTCCGGACGATCCGTTCCACCTCCGCCGGGTCCAACCCGGCGTCCCGCAGCGACCGCTGCGTCGCGTCCGTCAACATCATTTCAGCGCCTCCCAGCGCTGCTGGAGCCCGCCAGCCGAATCGATCGACCCGACCAGGTGCCCGAGCCACTCGTCCCGCGTTCCCGGATGATCCTCCCGCCAGTGGCACCCCCGCGTCTCCTCCCGGGCGTACGCCGCCTTGACCAGGGCGGCGGCGACGGTCACCAGGTTCGTCGCCTCCCAGCTGGCCGTCTGCGGCGTGCCCCGGGTCGCCCCGAGGGCCACCAGCTCGTCGGCGGTGGCCCGCAGCGTCTCCGCCGACCGGAGCACCCCGGCCCCCAGGGTCATCGCCCGGGCCAGCGCGGGCCGGATCCCCGGATCGACCACCCAGCCCGCCGACCCCAGCCAGGCACCGGTGGGCGCCGGCTGGGCCTGCTCCGGCAGCCTGCGGCTGATGTCCTCGGCGATCCGGCGGGCGAAGACCAGCCCCTCCAGCAGCGAGTTGCTGGCCAGCCGATTGGCGCCGTGCACCCCGGTGCAGGCCACCTCGCCACAGGCGTACAGGCCGGGAATGCTGGTCCGTCCGTGCAGGTCGGTCCTGACCCCGCCGGAGGCGTAGTGGGCGGCCGGCGCGACCGGGATCGGGTCGACCGCCGGGTCGATCCCGGCCGCCCGGCAGGAGGCGACGATGGTGGGAAACCGCCGCTGCAGAAACTCCTCGCCGAGGTGCCGGGCGTCCAGATACACGTGGTCGGCTCCCGTGGCCAGCATCACCCGGTGGATGCCCTTCGCCACGACGTCCCGCGGTGCCAGCTCGGCGAGCTCGTGCTGGCCGACCATGAACCGCTTGCCGTCGGCGTCGACCAGGTACGCCCCCTCGCCGCGCAGCGCCTCCGACACCAGCGGCTGCTGGGCGGCGGTGGCCGGATCGTCCGCCCCGGCCGGCCGGATCAGCGCGGTCGGGTGGAACTGCACGAACTCCAGGTCGGTCACGGCCGCGCCGGCCCGCAGGGCGAGCGCCACCCCGTCGCCGGTCGAGACGGGCGGGTTCGTGGTGGTGGCGAAAACCTGTCCCATCCCGCCGGTGGCCAGCACCACCGCCCGGGCCAGGATCGCCCCGACCCCGTCCTCGGTCCCCTCGCCGAGCACGTGCAGGGTCACCCCACAGGCCCGGCCGAGCCCGTCCGGCCCGTCACCGGACGCCCGGAGCAGGTCCAGGACGAGCGCGTGCTCGACGAGCCGGATCCAGGGATCCCGCGCCACCGCCTCGTGCAGGGCCCGCTGGACCTCGGCACCGGTGGCGTCGCCACCGGCGTGGACGATCCGGTTGGCGTGGTGACCGCCCTCGCGGGTCAGCATCAGCGAACCGTCCGGGTTGCGGTCGAACTCGGCGCCGACCCGGATCAACTCGCGCAGCCGCGCCGGCCCCTCCTCGACCAGGACCCGGACCGCCGCCGGGTCGCAGAGCCCGACCCCGGCCACCTCGGTGTCGGCGGCGTGCGCGGCGGGGGTGTCCAGCGGGTCGAGCACGGCGGCGATGCCGCCCTGGGCCCACCGGGTGGAACCGTCGTCGATGTTGACCTTGGTCACGACGGTGACGTGCAGACCCGCCGCGCGCAGGTACAGCGCGGCGGTGAGACCGGCGATGCCCGACCCGACGACCACCACGTCGGTGGTCTCCACCCAGCCCGGCGCCGGCGCGGCCAGCAACCGGGGCAACACCGGCAGGTCGAGGGTCGGAAGACGCATTCTCCCAGTCAACCCGAAACGGATTCGTCCGGTGGGCTGGGGGTGGAGAAAGTGGTCTGCGACGCTTCCCGGTCCGTGACCGGCCCGGCGGCCGTCAGCCGGTCCGTATCGGCAGCCCGTCGGGGCCGGCGCCCTTGAGCGACCGGGTCAGCCGACGGTCGGACGACCAGAGGTAGCAGCGCACCCCCCGGTCCCCGGCCTTCCAGTCGTCCGGTCGGGCGGGCAGCGCCACGACCGCGGTACGGAACCGGACACTGCTGTGCGGCACCTCGACGTACCGGGCGACGACCCCGTAACAGCCGTCGAAGAAGGCCTGCCAGTCCCGTTCCTCGTCCGGGTACCCGAGATCCTCCGGTGCCTGCCACACCCCGGCGAACTCGCTGTTGTGCGGCGTGTCGCAGTCGACGGCGGGCATCCGGTCGACCTGACGGTTCCGGTCCACCGTCGCCGCGTAGCAGGTGAGGTGCAGCGGACCGGGGCTGCGCAGCGCGCCTTCGAGACTGCCGGTCCGGCTGGTGGGCAGGCCGTTCTCCTCGACCTCGATCACCTCCACCAGGTCGCAGCGGAACCACCGGGCGCCGGCGAGCCAGGCCCGCTCCGACGGGATCGCCACCCCGAGCCAGAGCCGGGCCACCCGCCAGTCCGCGCCGAGAAAGCTCCGGGCCTGCCGATCGCACTCCGCGTACGCCGCGCGCCGCGGCGCCGAGCCCGCGGCCGGCGGTGTCGTGGCGTCGAGCGACCCGGTGAAGGTCCCGACGTGGATGGTCTCGACCTGGTGGCTGGCGGAGCAGTCGACGGGGAAGTACGACGACAGGTAGACCGTCTCGGCGAAACTGCCCGGGTGGCACGTCCGGGCCTCCGGGGTGAACAACGTCGGCTCGCCCATCGCGGCCCAGTCGTCGACGAGGTTGCCGTCGGCGCCGCCCGGCGCCCCACAGCCGCTCACGCCCAGGCCGACCGCCCCGGCCACCGCCAGAGCCGCGATCCACCGCCGCATGCGTCCTCCCCACGGGCGACTGTCCGGTGCCACCATACGGTAGCCGGAACGGCCACCCATAAGGAAAGATCAATGCGCGGCGAGCGCGTCCCCCCGGATCGGGTCGCCGACGATCCCCGGCGCCGCCGCGGCGGGGTCGCCGCCCAGCTCGATGATCCGGTTCTGGGCGTCGACGTGGACGATCCGCGGCCGGTACGTCCGGGCGGTGGCGTCGTCCATCTGGGCGTACGAGATCAGGATGACCAGGTCGCCGGGGTGGACCAGGTGGGCGGCGGCGCCGTTGATGCCGATCACCCCGCTGCCCCGCTCACCCGGGATCACGTAGGTCTCCAGCCGGGCCCCGTTGGTCACGTCGACGATCGCGACCTGCTCGCCGGGGAGGAGGTCGGCGGCGTCGAGAAGGTCGGCGTCGACGGTGACCGACCCGACGTAGTGCAGGTTGGCCTGGGTCACCGTGGCCCGGTGGATCTTCGACTTGAGCATGGTGCGGACGAACATCGGCTTATCCCTCCGGGGTGACCGGCGCCAGTTCCACCGGCGTGTTGTCGATGAGTCGGGTGGTGCCGACCCAGGCGGCGACCAGCATCCGGGCGGGCCCGGTCGCCGGGGGCGGCCCGAGCTCGGGATCGGTCAACACCAGGTAGTCCAGCCGTGCGGCGCAGCCACCGGGCGTGCCGGCGCCGACGGAGGCCGCGTCGAAGGCCCGGCGGGCGGCGGCGAGCGCGCCGTCGGCACCCCGACCGGCCGCGGCGGCCTCCGCCCCGGCCCGCAGCGCGGCCGAGAGGCTCAGCGCGGCCCTCCGCTCGACGGCGGAGAGGTACCGGTTGCGACTGGAGAGCGCGAGCCCGTCCGGCTCGCGCACCGTCGGCACCCCGACGATCTCCACGTCCAGCTCCAGGTCGCGGACCATCCGCCGGACCAGCGTGAGCTGCTGGTAGTCCTTCTCGCCGAAGAACGCGACGTCCGGGCGGATCAGGTTCAGCAGCTTCAGCACCACGGTCAGGACCCCGGTGAAGAACCCCGGTCGGCTCGCCCCCTCCAGCTTCTCGCCGAGGCTTCCCGGATCGACCCGGACCATCGGTTCACCGTCCGGGTACATCTCCTCGCGGGACGGCGCGAAGACGTACCGGACCCCGGCGGCCGCGCAGACCTCCAGGTCGGCCTCGAAGGTCCGGGGATAGCGGTCGAAGTCCTCGTTCGGCCCGAACTGCAGCGGGTTGACGAAGATCGTCGCGATGACGTCGTCCGCCCGCTCGCGGGCCGCGCGCAGCAGCGCCTCGTGTCCGGCGTGCAGGGCGCCCATGGTCATCACCACCGCCAGCGTCCCCCGCCGGGACGCCAGCGCGGAGGCGAGTTCCGCCCTGGTCCGCAGTACCTCGGTCACGCCGCACCTCCCCGCGTCGCGGTCCGCCCGGACACACCCGCCCGGTCGCGGACGATGTCCCGGTCCCGGTCCGCCAGCACGCCGAGCAGCGGCTCGGCGTCGACCGGCCGGAGCCGGCCGGCGGCGATCGCCCGGTCGGCGGTCCGCCGGGCCAACGCGAGATAGCTGGGCACCGAGTCGGGCGCGGTCACGGCGAGCCGGTCCAGGTGTCGGGCGATCGTCCCGGCGTCACCCCGGGAGACCGGCCCGGTCAGCGCCGCGTCACCCAGCCGCAACGCGTTTCCCAGCGCGGCCTCCAGCAGCGGCCGCAGCACCTTCGCCGGGTCGCCGACCCCGGCGTCCCGCAGCCGGTCGGCCGCCTCGTTGACCAGGGTGACCAGATGGTTGGCGCCGTGCGCGAGCGCGGCGTGGTAGAGCGGACGGTCCGGCTCGGCGATCCACTCCGGTACGCCGCCCAGGTCGGCGACGAGCCGTGCCGCGTACGCCCGCAACGACGCGGGGGCGGTCACGCCGTACGAGATCCCCGGCAGCCGGGACAGGTCGTCGGCGGTGCCGGTGAAGGTCATCGCCGGGTGCACGGCGAGCGGGAGCGCCCCGGCCGCCAGGGCGGGCGCGAGCACGTCGGTCCCGTGCGCTCCCGAGGTGTGTGCGACCACCTGGCCCGGTCGCAACGCCCCCGTGTCGGCCAGTCCGGTGACCACCGCGGCGAGCGCGTCGTCCGGTACGGCGATCAGCAGCAGGTCGGTGGCGGCCCGGGCCACCTCGCCGGCGGGCCGGACCTCGACGCCGGGAAGCAGCCGGGCGATCCGTTCCCGGGCGGTGGCCGAGGTGCCGGTGACGGCGGCGACCCGGTGACCGGCCCGGGCCAGGGCGGCACCGAGCACCGGACCCACCCGTCCCGCGCCGATGATCCCGACGGTGAGGCGTGGTCCGCGCACCGGGGCGGCGTGCTGCTGTTCCGGACCGGCGCCGGGGCCGGTCGGCGGGATCGCGGTCGCGGGCTCGACGCCGCGACCGGTCGGCGAAGTCGTGGTCGCGGGCTCGGCGGCGGGCGGCAGGGCCAGCCCGCGGGACGCGGCGGCGCCCGGGCGCGGCGGTGCGCTCATGACAGTGATCCAGTCCTCGACGTGTGGTACCGGTCGCCGCAAGTATGCGTCGCGGTGCCCGATCCCGACCAAGCGGTTGTGAAAACCTTCACCGCCCCGGCGGCCTCCCTCGCCGCACCCGGCCAGGCCGCCCGGGCGCCGGCCCCGGCCGGACGGATCCGGACACACCACCCGACCGGACCGGGACGGGCCCGGACACATAGCCTGGGCCGGTGGCGATCGGTTGGGCGGCGGCGATGTCGGCCGCGCTGTACGGCCCGGACGGCTTCTTCGTCACCGGATCCGGACCGGCCGCGCACTTCCGGACCAGTGCGCACGTGGTACCGGTGCTCGGCACCGCGCTGGTGCGGCTGGTGGAACGCCTCGACGCCGCGCTCGGGCGGCCGGACCGGCTCGACGTGGTCGACGTCGGCGCCGGCCGGGGTGAACTGCTCACCACCCTGGCCCGGCTCGTCCCGTCCCACCTGGCCGACCGGCTCCGGCTCACCGCCGTCGAGCTCGCGCCCCGGCCGGAAGGGCTGCCCGCGGCCGTCGGCTGGCGGTCCGACCTTCCGGAACGCGTGGCCGGGCTGCTGTTGGGCACCGAGTGGTTGGACAACGTACCGCTGGAGGTGGTGGAGTCCGGTCCGACCGGCTGGCGCCGGGTGCTGGTCGATCCCGCCACCGGCGAGGAGGTCGTCGGCGGGCCGGTGGACGCCGCCGAGGCCGCCTGGCTCGCCCGGTGGTGGCCGGAGCCGGAGCCGACGGGGGCCGCGGCGCCGGAGGCGGACTGTCCGGTGCGGGCCGAGGTCGGCCTGCCCCGGGACGACGCCTGGGCCGCCGCCGTCGCCACCCTCGACCGGGGCCTGGCCCTCGCCGTCGACTACGGGCACCTGCGCCGGTCCCGGCCGCTCCACGGCACCCTCACCGGGTACCGGGCCGGACGGCAGGTGCCGCCGGTCCCGGACGGCAGCTGCGACCTGACCGCCCACGTCGCCATCGACTCGGTCGCGGCGGCCGGGTCGGCGGTGGCCGGGCTGCCGTACACCCTGACCCGCCAGCGCACCGCGCTCCGGGCGCTCGGCGTCCACGGCGCACGCCCACCGCTCGCCCTGGCCTCGGCGGACCCCGCCGGGTACGTGCGCGCCCTCGCCGCCGCGTCGGCGGCGGCCGAACTGACCGACCCGGCCGGGCTCGGCGGCCACTGGTGGCTGTTCCAGCCGGTCGGGATCGCCGCGGCGGCGGTCCTGCCACCGTGGCCGGAGGACGCCCCGCCGTCCGGCTGAACCCTCACCCCGCGCCGCGGCGGCCGCGCCGGAGGAGGGTCGACGGCGGGGACGCCCCGGCCGCCCGCCGCGTGGCACGATGTCCGGCATGACAGCCGACACCGGGGCGCAGCGGGAACTGACCGTCGGCACCGGCACGGGTCTCGACACCGCCGACATGGTCCTCAACATCGGGCCGCAGCACCCGTCGACCCACGGCGTGCTCCGGCTGAAACTCGTCCTCGACGGCGAGCAGGTGGTCTCCTGCGAACCGATCGTCGGCTACATGCACCGGGGCGCGGAGAAACTCTTCGAGGTACGCGACTACCGGCAGATCATCGTTTTGGCGAACCGGCACGACTGGCTCTCGGCGTTCTCCAACGAACTGGGCGTGGTGCTCGCGGTCGAACGGCTGATGGGGATCGAGGTCCCCGAACGCGCGGTCTGGCTGCGTACCGCGCTCGCCGAACTCAACCGGGTGCTGAACCACCTGATGTTCCTCGGCTCCTACCCCCTGGAGATCGGGGCCATCACGCCGATGTTCTACGCGTTCCGGGAGCGCGAGACCCTGCAGGCGGTGCTGGAGGAGGTCTCCGGCGGCCGGATCCACTACATGTTCAACCGGGTCGGCGGGCTCAAGGAGGAGGTGCCCGCCGGCTGGACCCGCCGGGCCCGGCAGGCGATCGGCGAGGTCCGGCGCCGCATGCCCGACCTGGACCACCTGATCCGGCGGAACGAGATCTTCCTGGCGCGCACGGTCGGGATCGGCGTGCTCTCCGCCGCCGAGGCCGCCGCGTACGGCGCCTCCGGGCCGGTCGCCCGGGCCTCCGGGCTCGACATCGACCTGCGCCGGGACGAGCCGTACCTGGCGTACGGGTCGCTGGAGGTGCCGGTCGTGACCCGGACCGCCGGTGACTGCCACGCCCGGTTCGAGGTCCTGCTCGACCAGGTGTACGTCTCCCTCGACCTCGCCGAGCGCTGCCTGGAGCAGGTCGACCGGATTCGCGGGCCGGTGAACGTCCGGCTGCCGAAGGTGGTCAGGGCCCCGGAGGGGCACACGTACGCGTGGACCGAGAACCCGCTCGGCATCAACGGCTACTACCTGGTGTCGCGGGGTGACAAGACACCGTGGCGGCTGAAGCTGCGCACCGCGTCGTACGCCAACGTGCAGGCGCTGAGCACGCTGCTGCCCGGCTGCCTGGTGTCGGATCTGATCGCGATCCTCGGTTCGATGTTCTTCGTGGTCGGCGACATCGACAAGTGACGCCGCCGGCGGCGGCGTCACCTCCCGGTCGCGGCCCGGGTCCGCGTGGGCCCGACCCGCCGCGAGAGCGCGACGTCACCACCGTCGCGGGCCGAACCGCCGGCGGTCAGCGGTGGTAGCCGTGGTCGGCGTTGCGCCGGGCTCCCCCGGCCCGGTGCGCCCCGTCGGCCGGCGGGTAACCGTACTCCTCGTCGTCGCGGTGCCGGCGCCCCCACCGGGCCGGCTCCGGCTCCGCGGAGCGCCGCGGCGGCCCCCACTCGGCACCGGCCGGAGCCCAGGCGTCGGCCGGGTCGACACCGCCGGGCGGCAACGCGGGTGCCGGTCCGCCGCGCCGCGCCGGGCCACGTTCGACCGGCTCCGGCGCGTCCCAGGAATCCCGCTCCCGGCCAGCCCAGGGGCCCGCCCGCCGGTCGTCCTCGTCTCCCCTCCAGCGTCCCCCGCCGCGCGGATCGACCGGGTCAGGCTCGTCGTCCGCGTCCGGCCACCGCCGTCTGGGGTCATGCTCGTCGCCGGGCCACGGCTCGCCCCGGCGCACCTCGGCCCAGCGGTCCTCGACCCGCATCTGGATGCCGGACTCGTCGGCCCGCATCGAGGCCCGCCGCTCGCCCATCCGCAGCTCCTGGCCCTGGTCGTCGTCGCGAGCCACGGACCACCGGTCACCCGAGCGCAGCTCGGACCAGTAGGAGTCGTCGGCGGGGTCACCGGTCGCCAGGTCGGGGTCGGGCTCCGACCGGTGCCGCCACGGCATCTCGCCGAGTCGGAAGTCACCGATGCGCATGCCGGCGAAGCGCCGGCCGCCCGCGCCGCCGCGCGGCTGGCCACCCCGGCGTTTCCGGGACGACCGGCCGTCCGGCTCCTCGGCGTGCTCGTCGGGCTGCTCGTCGTCGGGGTCGTCGGGAGGATCGCTCCGGCCGCCGCCGTACACCCCACCGCCGTAGGTGCCGCCACGCGGCGCGCCGTCGCCATAGTCGCCGCCACGCGGCGCGCCGTCGCCATAGTCGCCGCCGCGGGGCGCACCGTCGCCGTAGCGGCCACCGCCGTAGACCC
>CALGAM010000256.1 GCA_937951935.1 uncultured Micromonospora sp.
TCGCGTTCGAGCATCCGCCGGACCATCGTCTGGCCGAAGGAACCGGTGCCGCCGGTGATCAGGATCCGGCGGCCGGCGGGGTCAAGACTCAACGTCGCTCCCTCGTCGTCACTGTGTGGCGGCGACCGACGTTCACCTGGGTGAGGCGTCCGGACGACCACATCACGCGCAACGAGCAACGATCGCCGGGGACACGCCCCAGAGCAGGGAAGGAAACATGGTTTTGTCCGATTGGTCGGACAAATATCCGACAAGCAGGCTGTAATAGGAAACAGCCTCGATCAGACGTATTTGATTGATATAACGTCTTCGGTCATCTTGTCCACTCAGCGGAGGCCCACAGTGGATCCTGTCCACCTCGACTCGCCGGGCTGGCGACCGACCCCGGCCGGTGACACCCGTTGACCGGCACCAGCCCCACGGGCATGGCCACTCCGCCGGTGGCGAACGGCTCTCCGACCGGTGCGCAGCCGCGACACGCCGGAGCCGGCCGGCGCGCGGTCCGGGTGACCCACGTGATCGGCAGCCTGGACCGCGGAGGCGCCGAGACGGTGTCCCTGGACATCTGCCGCTCGGTGCCGCCCCACGAGGTGGAGCAGACCTTCGTCACCCTGGCGGGGCGGGAGGGGGGGCTGGCTGGCCAGTTCCGGGCCGCCGGCGCCCTGGTCCGGCAGTGCCCGCTCTCCCCGGTCCTCACCTTCGCGCCACGGCTGTGGCGGTGCCTGCGGTCGACCCGGCCGGACGTCGTCGTCGCCCACGTCAGCCTGGTCAGCGCGGTCGTGCTCCTGGTGGCGATGGTCGCCCGGGTCCCGGTCCGGGTGGCGCGGATGTGGAGCGAGAGTGACGGACGACCAGACAGCCTGCCGTGGCGCGTCCGCCGGGCACTGCTCAGACGGCTGCTACGCCGCACCGCCACCGACGTGGTCGGTGTGACCGCGGCGGCGCTGCGGCTGGCCGGCCCGCCGGAGGGCGACCGGCGTTACCGGGTGCTCTACAACAGCGTCGCCACGGATCGGGTGGACGGTTGGGACCGCCGGGCCGCCCGGCGGCGCTGGGGCCTGCCGACCGACGCCTGCGTCCTGGTGCACATCGGCCGCGCCGCAGCGGTGAAGAACCGTCCGTTTCTGGTCGAGACACACCGCGTGGTCCGCGAACGGTGGCCGCAGACGCGGCTGCTGGTGGTGGGTCCGGGTGGGACCGACGACCTCACCTCGGCCCATCCGGAAATCGTGGACGACCCGTCCGTCCTGCTCGCCGGCGAGACCGAGGAGATCGCCTCGGTGCTGGCCGCAGCGGACGTCCTGCTGCTCCCCTCCCGCTGGGAGGGCCTGCCCGGCGTGGTCCTGGAGGCCCTGGCCGCTGGCGTGCCGGTGGTGGCGAACGACCTGCCCTGCCTCCGGGAGCTGACCGCACACCTGTCCGGGCTGACCCTGCTGCCGCTCTCGGCCGGCGCAGCCGGCTGGGCCGACGCCGTCCTGCGCCAGGCGCGGGCCTCGACTGCCCGACGGGACGAGATCCGCCGCAGGCTCCGGTCGTCGCCCTTCCTGCTGGATCACGCGGTACGGGAGTGGAGGGCCCTGTGGCGCACCACCCCGCGCTGAACCCCTCCCCTGGCACGGGCCACCCGCTCGGCCGGACCCGCGGCCCGCGGCTGACGGCCCGTGGCGCCGAACCAGACAGCTGGGATACCGGAAGGCGGTGTGCCGAGTGGACACGCCGGTAGCGACGCGGTGCAACGCCCTCGACCCGGTCCGAATCCACCACCCGATCCGGCGGAGCGCCTGGGACGACGGTGCGAGCCTGCTGTTCGCCGGTCTCCTGCTTCCATCGGTCAGCGCGACGCTGGCACTCCTCGACCCGCGGCTGCGGCACTGGTTCCTCATCCCGGTGACGGTGTGTGGCGTGCTCATCAGCGTGGACGCGATCGACTGGGCGCTGCGACGGCGTGAGATCTTCGACCCGCAGGCGGTGCTGGGCCTGCTCGGCGTTCACCTGTTCTACCTGGCGCCGATACTCAACGTCATGCTCGACCACTGGCCCCGGTACGTCGTCGGCCCGGTCGACTGGCGGGAGGCACTCGGCACGATGGCGATGCTCAACGCCGTCGGCCTCTGCGGCTACCGACTCGTCCTGCTCCCCGCCGACCGGGCCCGACCCCGACACCGCCTCAGGTCGTTCAACCTTCCCGTCTTCTACACGGTCGGGTCGCTCGCCGCGGCGGTGAGTGTCTTGGCGTTCGTCGTGGAGATCACCATCTTCGGCGGGATCTCCGGCTACCTGAGCGCGATGACGGGCGGACTGGAGCGCAGCCGACTGGCCGGACTGGGCTGGCTCCTGATCGTCGCGGAGGCCTTCCCGATGATCATCTTCGCGCTCGTCGTCGTACGCTGGCGGCGCGTGCTCGCCGAACGCCGGGTGGTCCTGCTCCTCCTGGTGATCGCGCTCGCCGGGACGCAGTTCTTCGTGGGCGGGCTGCGCGGCAGCCGGAGCAACGCGATCTGGCCGATCCTGATCGGCCTGACCCTCGTCCACCTCTTGGTGGCCAGGATCTCCCGGAAGTCGCTCCTCGTTTTCCTGCTCTTCCTTTCCGTGTTCATGTACGGGTACGGCTTCTACAAGTCCGCCGGTCTTGAGGTCCTCGATGCCGCGCGGGGCACCCGCAGCGTCGAGGAGTTGTCGGCCGAGACCGGCCGGGATCTCCCCGTACTGCTGTTGGGGGACCTCTCCCGGGCGGACATCCAGGCACTGGTGCTCGACCGTCAGCTCCGCAGGGACGCGGAGCTGGCCTACGGGATCAGCTACGTCGGCGACGTCGCCTTCCTGGTGCCCCGCTGGCTCCTTCCCGAACGGCCGCCGGACAAGGTCGCCGTCGGCACGGACGTGATCTTCGGACCGGGCGCGTACGACTCGGGGTTCCGGTCGAGCCGGGTCTACGGACTCGCAGGGGAGGCGGTCATGAACTTCGGACCCGTCGGCGCCGTGGCCTCGTTCGTCCTGCTCGGGCTGCTCGTCCGGCGGGTCCGGCGGTACTACGCCCGAGCCCTGCGGGAGTCGGCGCTGGGACCGAAGCTGCTGGCCCCGGCCCTGTGGGCCTGCGTCTTCCTCCCCACCGCCGACCTCGACAACACCATCTGGTTCCTCATCAAATACGTCCTACCGCTGGCCGGGGTGATCTGGCTGGCGCTGCACATCCGGCCGGACCGGACAGCGGCGGTGACGACGCGGTGACGACTGGCGGCCACGACGTCGCCCGTCACGCCGGTCTGGTACAGGGGTCACGGTGGTACAGGGGTCAGTGGTGCTCGGCGGCGGACGCCCGCGTCCGGCCGCCCCGCACCGGGCCACCTGCCGGTGTGGTCCGGACGGCCCCGTCCCCACGGCCGGTGCGCGGCCGGACGGTGGTCGCGGCCTCCCGCTCCGACCACTCCCGATACCAGTCGACGGTGCGGCGCACCCCCTCCGCCAGCGACACCGCCGGCACGAAGCCGGTCAACCGGCGCAGCTTGCCGATGTCCGGGCAGCGCCGGTCGACGGAGCCGGGCGGGGCGGGCAAGGGCTGCAGGACGGCGGTGGTCCCGACCGTCCGCAGCACGAGCCTCGCCAGGTCCGCGATGCTGGTCTGCTCCGCGTCGTTGCCGATGTGGACGATCTCCCCGACCGCCTCCGGGCAGTCCATCAGCCGGAGCATCGCCTCGACCGCGTCGTCGACGTGACAGAACGCGCGGTACTGGTCGAACCCCCACACCCGGAACGGGTCCTCCCCGGCCAGCGCGCGCAGGGCCATCTCCGGGATGACGTGATCGGTCCCCATGCGGGGGCCGTAGACGTTGTGGAACCGCCCGATCACCGCCGGAACGCCCCTCGCCCGCGCGACGTGCAGGAACGCCACCTCGCCCAGAAGCTTGCTGACCGCGTACGCGAACCGCGGCGCGGTCACGTCGGCGACCATCACCGGGACCTCCTCGGCGGTCGGCACCGACACGACGCCGGCGGACACCCCACCGGCGTACACCTCGCTCGTGGAGCTGAAGAAGACCCGCTCCCCCGGCGCGACCCAGTCCAACAGGTGCAGTGCGGTCAGGGTGTTCACCCGCACCACCCGCGCCGGATCGGCCTCGACGTTGCGAACCCCGACGACCGCCGCCAACAGGTAGATCTGGTCCCAACCCCGGGGTATCCGGCTCCAGGCGTCGACGCTGGTCAGGTCCGCCGATATGACGTCCACCGCCGGATGCGCCCGCAGCTCGCCCAGACGCTGGTCGTCCCGGCCCCGGGAGAAGTCGTCGACCAGCGTCACCCGGTGCCCGTCGGCGACGAGGCGGGCGGCCAGATGGGTGCCGATGAAGCCGGCACCACCGAGTACCAGCGCCCGCATCAGCCCTGCACCGCCGCCCCGTCCCGCACGGGCGCGGGGACGCCGGACGGATCGGGCAGATACCCGATGCCGGCGTATCGGATCCCGGCCGCCCGGATCCGTGCCTCGTCGAGAATCCTCCAGGAGTCGAAGATGAGCCTCGGCCGGTTGCCGGCGAGCACGGAGCCGATCTCGATCGCCCGGTAGTCGGGATGATCGTTCACCACGAGCACCGCGTCGGCCTCGGCGAACGCCTTGTCCAGGCTGGTTGGTTCGCCACCGTACCGGCGGATCACGTCATCACGGACCATCGGGTCGTGTCCCCGCACCACCAGCCCGGCCTCGCGGAACACCGGCATCATCGCGGCGACCGGGGTGCCCCGCATGTCGTCGGTGGGCGGCCACCCCTTGTAGGCCCAGCCGAGAACGGCCAGCCGGGCGCCGGCGACCGGTCCCTGCTCGCGAAGCAGTTCCACCACCCGGGTGGCGACGTGGACCGGCAGGTACTCGTTCAACCGACGGGCCGCGCCCACCAGGAACGGCTCCGCCTCACCCGCGCTGCTGATCATGAGGTAGGGATCCTTCGACAGGCAGCCGCCGCCGACGTACCCGGGCTTGCACAGATCCGGCCGAGGGTAGTCGAGGTTGGCGGCGGTGACGACCTCCAGCGGGTCGAGCCGGTGCCGCTCGGCGATCAGCGCCAACTCGTTGCCGAACGAGTAGATAAGGTCGGTGTGGCAGTTGTTCGCCAGCTTGACCAGCTCGGCCGCCTCCAGACTGGAGACCGGCACCACCCGGTGGGCGAAATTGCCGAAGAAGGCGACGCCGGCCTGCAGGCTGTCCTCGTCAAGCCCGCCGACGACCTGCGGCAGTTCCACCAGTTCCCGCAACGCCTGCCCCTGGATCGTCCGTTCCGGAGCCATCACCAGCCGGGCCCGCCCCCAGGCGTCGGTCAGCGGCGGCAGCACCACCCTGCGGCTCGTACCGACGGGAACGGTGCTGCGGACCACCACCAGGGTCCCGGGTTTGCACCACCGGGCGACCTGCTCCGCCGCGGCCGCGAGGTTGCCCAGCTCGGGTCGCCGGGTCCGCTCGTCCACGGGAGTGGAGACACAGATCACCGCGACCTCGACGTCGTCGGGCAGGCTACTGCCGATGACCAGGGACCGGCCCAGGTGCTCGGCGAACACCTCGTCGATCCCGGGCTCGAAGATGTGAGGCCGGCCGCGGCGCAGCGCCTCCAGCACCCGTGGCTGGGCGTCCACCCCGGACACCTGGTAGCCCCGCCGCGCCAGCGCCGCGGCCAGGGTCAGTCCGACATAGCCCAGCCCGACAACCCCGATCCTCCGGTACAATCTTCCCCCTCTGTAGCGAATGGGCGGTCCCCCCCGCAGGCACCCGGCGCCCCGAATCGTCTCCGGCCGAGGCTCGGACGCCCGCGGGCATCCGAGGCCGGCCTACCCGGCCGGACCGAGCCAGGCGGCCTTGACCGACTCTGAGAACTCGTACCCGGGAGTCCAGCGCAGCAGCCGTTCCGCGCGGCGCACGTCGCCACGCATCCACGGCACCGCCGCCGAACGCTCCGGCGCCGGGCTGTCCTCGCGGATCTCGCCCCGAAACCCGGCGACCTCGGCGAGCAGCGAGACCGCCTCCCGCACCGGGACGGCACGCCCGCTGGCGATGTTGAGGACACGCTCGGGCAGGGTCTCGGCCAGGGCCGCCGCAGCCACGGCGGCCGCCACGTCCCGGACGTCGACGAAGTCCCGGTACGAGGCGAGTGAGCCCAGCGAGATGTGGTCGGCGCCGGTCGCGATCGCACGCCGCAGCAGCGCGGCCGCCCGGCCGAGCAGGGATTCCTCCGGCAGCCCGGGACCAACCGGGTTGAAGACCCGCAGCACCACGCCGTCGACCCTTCCGGCGGCACCGGCCAGCTCGACCAAGCGGGTCGCGGCGGCCTGGCTGACGCCGTACGCGCTCACCGGCGCCACCGGGGCGTCCTCGGTCACGGCCTCGCCGGCGGACACCACGCCGTACTCGGCGGCCGAACCGAGCCGGACCAGCCGTGCGCGCGGCGCGTGTGTCGCGACCGCCTCGACGAGCTTGGCGGTAACCAGCGTGTTCGCCTCGACCAGCTCGTCGGCGCTTCCGACCAGTCGCCCGGTGCAGTTGACCACCACGTCGGGCGACACGGAACGCAGCAGTGCGCCGAGTGCGGTGACCCCGGTTCGCACCAGGTCACAGTCGTCACGGCCGGGACAGGTCAGCGAGGCGTACGGCGCGAGAGCCCGCCGCACGTGGTTACCGAGGAAGCCGGACGCGCCGAACAGGAGCACCCGGGTCATACCGGCTCCGGCACCAGGGTGGGCAGCAGGATCGGCTTGAGCGCGTCGAACCTGCGGTTGGCCTCGTCGTAGTCCTCCGGGCGGCCGATGTCCAGCCAGAAGCCCTTGAAGTCGTAGCTCGCCGGCTGCTCGCCCCGGGCGAGCAGGTCCAGCATCAGCTGGTCGAAGCCGAACGCGAGCCCTTCCGGGTAGGAGGCGATCGTACGGGCCGAAAGGCCGTAGACACCCATGCTGACCCGGTATTCGAGGGTGGGCTTCTCACTGAACCGGACGATCCTGCCGTTCTCCACGGAGAGAACACCGAAGTCGACGTGGACCGTGCGGTGACAGGTGGCGACCGTCAGCGGGGCTCCCGAGCAGGCGTGGGTGTGCAGCAGATCCGCGTAGTCGAGATCGGTGAGGACGTCCCCGTTCATCACGAGGAAGTGCTCCGGGAGCCGGTCCCGGATCCCGAAGAGCGGCCCGATGGTGGAAAGCGACACGCGTTCCTCGACATAGTCGACGCGCAGACCGAAACGCGAGCCGTCACCAACGAATGCCCGAATCAGTGAACCGAGATGGTTGATCGCCAGGGTTACCCGGGTGAAGCCCCGTGCCGCCAACTGACGCAGGACGATCTCCAGAATCGCGTGGCTGTCACCGATCGGCACCAGAGGCTTCGGCAACGCGGTCGTGTATGGCCTCAGTCGGGTTCCCTTGCCGCCGGCCATTATCACCACGTGCATGTCATCGTCCCATCTGTTGCCCACGCCGCGTGCACCTCCGGCCTTCCGACCGCCCCGGCCACATCCACCGCGGTCACGGTGAGGCCGGGAAAATATTTCCGCCACGACAATCAGTCAACGACGCGACAGGGCGTAGGACACGCGCATAACCGCGGCGATTGACGCGCGATGGTGCGGATGTCGAACACACCCCTGCCCCGCCCTGAATCGTTCTATTCTGAACAGATACGCCTCACGTCGATACGGAGGAATTTCCGTGAACATTTCTCGGTGCGGCAGGGTCGTGGTGACCGTCGAGGCGCGGTATTCCCGGACGCCCGACGGCGCGGTCTGGACACGGGACGGGCCGGCCTACCGGTTCTTCACCCGCTACCTCTCGGCCTTCGACCGGGTCCGGGTCGTCGCCCGGGTCGCCAACGTGTCCGAACCGGCGGACGGTGCCCACCGGGTGGACGGCGCCGGGGTCGAGGTCTGGCCCGTCCCCTGCTACGTCGGTCCCCGGCAGTACCTGGTCCGACGTGGCGCCGTCGTCCGGGCCGTGCGCGCGGCCGCGGAGCCCGGGGACGCGGTCATTCTGCGGGTGCCGTCCCCGATCGGATCCCTGTTGGCATCGTGGCGGACACGAACCCACCAGCCCTACGCGATCGAGGTGGTGGGCGACCCGTACGACGTCTTCGCCCCCGGCGTCGTCGCACACCCGGCGCGTCCCCTGCTGCGCCACCGGGAGACCGCGAGGCTGCGGCACCAGTGCCGGACCGCGCTGGCGGCCGCCTACGTGACCGAGGGTTACCTCCAGTCGCGATACCCGGCCAGGGCGGGGGCGGTGACCGCGGCGTACTCCAGCATCGACCTGCCAGCCGCGGCGTACGTGCCGCGACCGCGCCGGGTCGATCGTACGCCCGCGGTCGCCACGCTGATCTCGGTCGGAACACTGGAGCAGATGTACAAGGGCGTCGACACACTCGTGGCGGCGCTCGCCCGGCTGGTGGCGACCGGAACCGCGGTGCGGCTCGTCCACGTCGGCGACGGCCGGTGCCGCCCCCGGATCGAGGCGCTCGCGGCCCGGCTGGCGGTGACCGACAAGGTGCTCCTGGTCGGCGCGCTGCCCGCCGGCGACGCGGTACGCCGGCAGTTGGACGCCGCCGACCTGTTCGTGATGCCGTCCCGGACCGAAGGACTGCCCAAGGCGCTGATCGAGGCGATGGCGCGGGGTCTGCCCGCCATCGGCTCGGCGGTGGGCGGGATACCCGAGTTGCTGGCGCCGGAGGACCTCGTCGCCCCGGACGACGTGGCCGGCCTCGCCACCGCGATCCGGCGCCTCCTGGCCGACCCGTCCCGGATGACCGCTGCCTCGGCCCGCAACCTGGCCCGCGCGGCCGATTTCGCGGACGAGCGTCTGGCGCCCCGGCGGACCGCCTTCTACCGGGCCGTCCGCGAGGCGACCGAGGCGGCGGCCCACGTCAACCCCGCCGTGCCGACCCACCGGTAGCCGAACCACCCGATGACCGGATCACCCGGACCGGATCACCCGGTGGCAGCGCGAACGCCACCACCGACGCCGCCGTCCGACCTCTACCGACGGAGGCCGTCGAGGAACGCTCCGAGCGGCTCCGCGTACCCACGGTAGTCGAACGAGGCGCGGGCTTGTCGCCGCGCCGCCTCCCGCATGAGCTTCCGCTCGGCGGTGTCGAGCCGGAGCGCCACCCGGAGGGCCGCGGTGAGGCCCGCCACGGAGCAGTCGCCGCAGACCAGCCCTTCCCGCCGGTCGCGCAGATGGCGCCCCAGGTCGCTGGTGAGGTTGGCGATCACCGGTGTGGCGTTGGCGAGGCTCTCGACGAACTTCGTGGGGAATCCCGCCTGGTTCGCACGGGTCGGCCTGCGGAGCAGGACGCTGAAGTCCGCCTCCTGCACCGCCCGCGGCATCTCGTGCTGTGGCAGCCGCCCGAGGATCCGCACCCCGCCCGGAACCGGCTCCCCACCGAGCAGCTGCCGCACCTGTGTCTCGGAGGGACCGTAGGTCCGCAGCTCCACCGCGGCGCCCTCGCGGTGCAGCCGGCCCACCGCCCGGATGATGTCGGCGAGCAGGTCCTTACGGCCCGGGGTGCCGGCGTACACCAGGCTGAGCCCGGGTGCGTCGGCCCGGACCGGGCGGGGAAACACCGGCAGGTTCCGCACGTCGAGCGTTGGCGGAACCAGCAGTACCCGCTCCATCCGACGCCGGTAGTGCTCCGCCAGGAAGGAACTCACCACGATGAGGCCGTCACACCGCGGGTAGTGGTAGCGCAGTGCGAGCTTGGCGCTGAGGTGCGGCGGACCGAGGAGCCCGCCACGAAGCTGACGCGGGGTGTACCAGTCGACGACGTCGGCGACCAGCGGCACCCGGTTCCGGGCGCACCAGCGCCGCAGGTGCGCCGCGTAGGGTGCGTCGCCGCCGGCGACGATGACGTGTGACGGCCTCGTCGGCTGTGCGTCCAGCCAGTGCACGGTCCGCCGACCCCACGACAGGAACCACCGCGCCGACCGGGCGAGCCGACCGGCATGTACCGGCGGAATCTCGCCGACCCCCAGGTAGCAGACGGTCCCCGGCCCGTCGACCTCGGCCAGCCGGGTCCGGGTCGCGGGCCCGTCCTCACCGCTGACGACCACGACGTCGTACCCGGCGACGGCGAGGGAGCCGGCGAGCCCGAAGACCCGGCGGGAATTCGCCTGTCCCCAGGGGAATCGGAAGGGACCGACGAGGGCCACCCAACCACCACGCCGTGTCGAACGGGTCACCGTGTTCCCTCCCCTGCTACGGAACCCCGCCAGGATCTGCCGGTAATGGGGTTCGGCGCCGCGACGATCACCAGCCGGGTCGGACCGTACGGCCGGCCACCCGGGCCGGTCAGAGCCCGGTGAGCCATACGTCGAAGTTCCTGCTGAACACCGACGTGCACAGCCGGGTGCCGAGTCCGGGTTTGAATCCCCAGAAGTCAAGGCGACCGAGCCCGCGGCCGGAGAGCGCCTCCTGGGCCGGCAGGGACGCGGCGTTGTCGGTGTCGTCGAGGATCACCAGACCGGCCGGGGTGAGGTGGTCGACCGCGACACGGGCGCACGTGTTGCGGCCCATGCCGTCGATGACGATCACGTCCCAGGGCGCACCCTGCGCCACCGCGCGCACGTACGGCGCCCGCTCGTCCGTCTCCCACCAGGTGCCCGTGCAGGGCACGTGGACGATCCGGCCGTTCGCCGGCTGCGGGAGCCGGGCGAACCACTCCGGGTGGTGCTCGACGGCGACGATCTCCTTGACCCTGCCGGCGCGGGCGAACCAGGACGTCGACGCCCCGGCGCCGTACTCGAAGACCCGCACGCCCGGCCGCAGCACCCGATCGAGCCAGCTCACGGCGGAGTAGGTCAACCAGGGGTGCGGGTCTCCGACGGCGTCGACCGGCGCCCCGGCTTTCGTCGACCGGTGCCAACCCATCGACCGCAGGGTCGACAGGAGGTGCAGGGACGCCAGCAGTTCCCGACGCGACCGCGGAATTCCCGGCGCCAGGGTCCGGATCCGCGTCGCCACCGAATGTCTGTTCATACTTCGCCAACCTCGGTCAGGTGAGCCCGGTTCTCGGTCCGGCGTGGTCGGCCGGGACCACCCCCGGCCGATGTCAGGGCCCGCCGGTAGCCGTAGACGGTGCAGGGGACGACGGTGAGCACGTAGCCAACCACCGACAGGTAGGGGACGGCGACGACCCCGTACCGCGTCGCGCCGTACCACTTGGCGCCCACCGACAGGACGAGGTAGAGGGACACCCCGAGCAGCTGCGGCCGGACCACCCCGGCGGCGTTCTGCACCATGGCGCGCGGGGAGACCGCCGCGAGCGCCACCATCCACAGGGCGAGCCCGCCGAGCAGCCAGGGGTCCGCACCGGCCGGGACGCCAAACCAGGTGTCGACGAGGCGACCGCCGACCAGGACCAGCCCGACGGCGGGCAGCAGCACCGCCGATACGGAGAACAGGGTCATACGCCGGGTGGTCCGCCGGACCCAGCCCAGGTCGCCGCGCGCCAGGGCGTCGCCGTTCGCCGGCCACAGGGG
>CALGAM010000257.1 GCA_937951935.1 uncultured Micromonospora sp.
CTGAAGCCCGCGGAGACCACACCGCTGACCGCGCTGCTCTTCGCGCAGATCTGCCAGCAGGCCGACCTGCCGCCGGGTGTGGTCAACATCGTCACCGGCGACGGGGAGACCGGCCGGGCGGTGGTCGAACACCCCGGCGTGGACAAGGTGGCGTTCACCGGATCGACCGAGGTGGGTCGGCAGATCGCGCGGGCGGTCGCCGGCACCCGCAAACGACTCACCCTGGAGCTCGGCGGGAAGGCCGCGAACATCGTCTTCGAGGACGCCCCCCTCGACCAGGCCGTCGAGGGGATCGTCAACGGCATCTTCTTCAACCAGGGCCACGTCTGCTGCGCCGGCTCCCGGTTGCTGGTGCAGGAGTCGGTGTACGACGAGGTCCTCGACGCGCTGAAACGACGGGTGGCCCGACTGCGGGTCGGCGACCCGCTGGACAAGAACACCGACATCGGCGCGATCAACTCGGCGACCCAGCTGGCGCGGATCCGCGAGCTGGCCGACGCCGGCGTCGCGGAGGGCGCCGAGCCCTGGTCCCCGCCGTGCGACCTGCCCGATCGCGGCTTCTGGTTCGCCCCGACGATCTTCACCGGGGTGAGCCAGTCCCACCGGATCGCCCGGGAGGAGATCTTCGGGCCGGTGTTGTCGGTGCTGACCTTCCGCACCCCGGCCGAGGCGGTCGAGAAGGCCAACAACACCCCGTACGGGCTGTCGGCCGGGATCTGGACCGAGAAGGGGTCCCGGATACTCTGGCTGGCCGACCGGCTCCGGGCCGGGGTGGTGTGGGCCAACACCTTCAACAGGTTCGACCCGACCTCACCGTTCGGGGGTTACAAGGAGTCGGGCTACGGCCGGGAGGGCGGCCGGCACGGGCTGGAGGCGTACCTGGATGTCTGAGCGGGTGGCGGTACGCAAGACGTACAAGCTCTTCATCGGCGGGAGGTTCCCGCGCAGCGAGTCGGGGCGGTCGTATCCGGTGCAGAACACGAACGTGGCGCTGGCCTCCCGCAAGGACGTCCGGGACGCGGTGGTGGCGGCTCGGGCCGCGTTCGCGGGCTGGTCGGGTGCGACGGCGTACAACCGGGGTCAGGTGCTCTACCGGGTCGCCGAGATGCTGGAGGGACGGCGGGACCAGTTCGTCGGCCTCGGCGTGCCGGCCGCCGAGGTGGACGAGGCGATCGACCGGTGGGTCTGGTACGCCGGCTGGTCCGACAAGATCGCCCAGGTGTACGGCAACGCCAACCCGGTCGCCGGCCCCTACTTCAATCTGTCGGCCCCCGAGCCGACCGGGGTGGTCGGAGTGCTCGCCCCGGCCGAGCCGGCGCTGCTCGGGCTGGTCAGCGTGGTGGCCCCGGTGATCGTCAGCGGCAACACGGTGGTGGTGCTGGTCGCCGAGACCGCCCCGCTGCCGGCGGTGACCCTGGCCGAGGTGTTGGCCACCTCCGACCTGCCCGGCGGGGTGGTGAACCTGCTGACCGGCCGTCCGTCCGAGACGGCACCGTGGCTGGCCGGCCACATGGACGTGAACGCCCTCGACCTGACCGGGGTGACCGATCCCGCGTTCGCCGCCGAACTGGAACGCGTCGCGGCAGGCAACCTGAAGCGGGTCCTCCGTCCCGCGGCCGAGCCGGTCGACTGGTACGCCGATCCCGGTCTCGGCCGGATGACCGCCTTCCTGGAGACCAAGACGGTCTGGCACCCGAAGGGCGTCTGAGAACCCACGACATCCGGGTCGCCGGTGGACTCCCCCGGGTCGACCCCGGCCCGTCGGATCCGTTCTCACTCCCGATGTGGACATACGACGGAGCGTCGTAGACTTGCCACGTGACGCGACTCGGTGATCTCGAACGTGCCGTGATGAACGTGCTCTGGGACCAGAGCCCGGGCACCGGACTCACCGTCCGCGAGGTCGCCGAGGCACTGCGGGACCGCAGACTGGCGTACACCACGGTGATGACCGTGCTGGACCGGCTCGCCGGCAAGGGCATGGTGGAGCGCGAGCGGGACGGCCGGGCCTGGCGCTACCGGCCGGCCGCCAGCAGGGAGGCGCACATCGCCCGGCTGATGCTCGACGCGCTCGACCTGGCCGGAAGCCGGGACGCGGCGCTGGTCCGGTTCGCGCGGTCGGTGACCGGTCCCGAGGCCGAGGTCCTGCGCGCCGCCCTCGCCGAGCAGGCGGCCGGCGGGGCCGCGGCGGACGGCGACACCACCGGTGTGACGGGCGACCGGGCGGCGGTCGAGCCACCCACGTCGGAACGGCGGGCCTGAGCGCCGATGGTCGACGCCGCGCAGTTCGCGATCGCCGCCCTGGCCTGTTGCGTGGCCGCGCGGGCGCTGGTCGGTGCCGGGCGGCTCGGCGCCGCCTGGACCTGGTACAGCCCGCGAATCGCGATCATCTGCTGGCAGGCGGTGGGTCTGTCCCTCGGGCTTTCCGCGATCGGCGTGCCGCTCGCCCTCGGGCTGGCCCCGTACGGCGTGAGCACCGGCTCGGCGCTCCGTTCGTTCGCCGGCGACCTGGTCGGCGGCAGCCTGCCGCCGGGCCTGGGTGTGCCGCAGCTCGCCCTGGTCGGCGTCGCGGTCGGGATCGCCGCCGTCCTGCTCGGCGCGACGGCGCGGAGCCTGCTCGACGCGCTGCGCGCCCAGCGTCGGCACCGCACCCTGCTCGCCCTGGTGGCCCGGGACGACCCCGCGGTGCCCGGGGCGCTGGTCCTCGACCACCCCAGCGCCGCCGCCTACTGCCTTCCCGGGGTACGCCCACAGGTGGTGATCAGCGCCGGCACGCTGGACCTGCTCGACCGGGCCCAGCTCGCCGCCGTGCTCAGCCACGAACGGGCGCACGCCGACGAGCGGCACGACCTCGTCCTGCTGCCCTTCACCGCGCTGTGCCGGGCGCTGCCCTGGGCCCGCTGGGTGCGGTTCGCCCACGACACCGTCGCGCTGCTGGTGGAGATGCGGGCGGACGACAAGGCCCGGCGGCTGCACGCCGAGGGGCCGCTCGCCGCCGCGCTGCTGCGGTTCGCCACCGCCGGCGCCCGGATCACCCCGGCGGGAGCGCTCGGGGTGGCCGACCGGCACCTCGACGCCCGGGTTCAGCGGCTGCTGGCGACCCGCCGGCCGAGCCGGCTGCCCGGGCTGGCCGCTCTGCTCCTGGCCGCGGTGCTGGTGGGCCTGCCCGTCTCTCTCCTGCTGGGCTGAGCCGTCCGGTCGCCGACCCCCGGTCCGGGTTGGACGCTCACGGCGCCGTCCCCGGCGGCCGTACCGGCGCGGCTGGCGGCGGTTCAGGCCGGCACCGCGGGCGGCTCCGGGCCGTCCCGCAGGGTCTCCTCCACCTGTCCCAGAAACCGGGCCACCGTGGTGCTGAACGTCCGCCAGTTGTGCCGCTCGCCCGCCAGGGCACGCCGCCCGGCGTCGGTCAGTTCGTACGTGCGCCGCGCGCGGCCGTTGACGGTGCTCCAGAGGCTGCTGACGTAGCCCGCGCGCTCCAGCCGGCGCAGCGCGGGGTAGATGGTGCCGGTCGGCAGGTCGAGCACGCCGTCGCTGCGCGTCCGGATCGCCTCGATGATCGCGTACCCGTGCCGCGGGCCTCCTTCCAGGACCGCGAGCAGCAGCGCGTCGAGGTGGCCGTGCAGCGCCTGGGCGTTCATAGGTAGCAAGCCTACTAATGGGCGCGACGTGTACCAATGGGGTGCGGGCATCCGCGTTCCGAGGCGGCCGACTAGTGTGTGCGCAGAGTCACCGATCCGCCGGCACCCTCGCCGGGTCGGGGTGCCCATACCGAGTGCACACGGAGGTCAGCGTGGCCCGCCAGTCGTCCCACCGGCCCGACACCGACCAGCCCGGCAACGGGCCGGTCGACAGCGACAGCCCTATCGATTCGGACCCCGGCGACGAGGCCGGATCCCCGGAGGCCGCCGCCCCGAGCGAGGAGGCCGCGCGGCCCGCGCCCGCGGACCGGTCGCTGTGGGAGGAGGTTCGGATCGATCCGGTCGAGATCGCCCTGCCCGCCGGATCCGGCTTCACCCTGCGCGCCTACCGCCCGGCGGACGTGGTGACCCCGACCGACATCAGCGACCGGGAGGGCGACGACCCGTTCGCCGCCCGGTCCGGCACCACCGGGGTCGAGGACGACGACAAGGTCGTCATCCTCGACGAGGAACTCGCCGAGCAGTTCGCCGACGCCGATGACGAGGCGGAGGAGGACGGCGACACGAAGGCCGGCTCCGACGAGAAACCGACGGACGAGGCAGCGGCGGAGAAAAAGGAGAAAGAGCAGAAGGGCGACGTCGAGGAGGTTCCCCTCTTCCTCACCCACCGCGGCAGGCTGCTGCTCTTCAAGAGTCCGGAAGGGCTGGTCACCTTCATCCGCTCCGGCGCCCCGCACGACCTGACCCAGCTCGACACCTGGGAGCAGTTCGTCGAGCGGGTGGAGCCGGCGGACATCGTCCCGCTCGACCAGGACTCCTACGAGCTCGACCTCGTGGTGGAGAACCTTCGCGGCGGCCACGACGTCTGGGACGCCACCCTGCTGATCAAGGCCGGCGAGGTCGCCCGGGACCTGGCGTACGCGCTGCGGCTGCCGGCGCTGCTGGACATGCTGTCGCCCGGCTCCAGTCTGGACGACCTCGACGAGGCGCTGCGGGCGACCGTGGCCGGCGGGTGGATGAGCGGCTTCCGGGGCCGGCGACGGTTGAGGAGGATCGGGGCGCAGACCGCGAGTCTCGGTTGGCGCACGATTATCGGCAAGATCTCTGCTGCTGTGGACTGGCGCGACTGACCCCTCACCAGGGACCATCAGTCTTTGGCACAACCTGTGCTCGGGAGGAGGACGACGCCGTGGCGCTCGTGCGGGTGTACTGCGGTCTGGCCTCTGCGGACACGGCGAAGGGAACGGCTACGGCCGGCTCGACGCTGACCTCTGCGGTGGTCGACGACGCAGGCAGACTGCTCGATGTCTGCGAGGTGACCGACGACCCCACCGGCTACGCTCGGCTCGTCGCGATCCTCGTCGAACGGGGTAGCGGACCGAGTGGGGCCGCGGTCGCCGCAGACAGCGACGATCACGTGATCACCTCGTTGCTGAACGCGGCAGGCCGCCCCCTGGCCATCGCCGACGACGACTCGGTCGACGACTTCGCCGAACGGTTCGCCGACGACGACTCGCCGGAGGAGCGGGAGGCCGGCCCGGCGGAGCGACGCGCGGTCGGCCTCGCCCGGGCCCTGCAGGCCGGGGCGCTCTCGGCAGCCGCCCTACCCCCCACCCGGGAACTGTCCTCGGTCACCCCGGTTCTCGCCGCCCACGCGGCCCTCGCCAACGGCCGGCACGCCGCCGCCGTGGCGCTGCGCGAGGTGCTCCGGGAGCTCTACCCGGCGGCGCTGCGGGCGTACCCGGACCCGGCCGAACCGGTCTCCCTCGCCATCCTGGACGTGCTTCCCGAGCCGGGCATGCTGGCCGGCACCGGTGCGCGCGGCCGGGACACCGCCGTCTCCGCGGACGCGGTCGTCGCCCACCTCGTCGCGGACGGGGTGGCCGAGGAGGCGACCCTCGCCCAGGCCGTCACCGCGCTGCAGGTCGCCATCTCGGAAACGCCACGGCGGAACGGCAACAACAAGGCCCTCATCGCCGCGTCCGCCGAGACCGTCCGGCAGGCTGTCGCCGCCGTACGCGCCTGCGACGCCGGCTGCGCCGCGCTGATCGCCACCCTGACCGACCGGGTGGGCGTACCGGCGAACGGCACGCGGCACGCCGGTCACCGGACCGGGCAGGGTACGGCCCCGCTCAACGCCGGACCGACGGACGGAAGCACCACCCCGGGTCCCCGGAGCCGGAACCAGTCGGTCCCCGCGGGTGCGGCGTCCACCCTGCCCCAACCGACGAGCACGCCGCCCGCCACACCGGCACCGGGCGGCCCGACCCCCGAGGCGCCGCTGGCGCCCGCCGCGCTCGCCACCTCGCCGCCGGTGTCCGGCCCACCCCGGGACTCCCGGGTCACGCCGCCCTCCTCGGCCCCGCCGGCCTGGCAGGGTGACACGGGGGCGAACCGGCCGGTCTCGGCGCCGCCACCGTCGGGAGCCACCCCGGCCCCACCCACCCAACGCCCGATACCTCCGGCCGAGGCCGGAGAACCGTTCCGCGCCCCCATCACCACCGCGGCGATCAACAACGCCCGCAAGGAGCGGGAACGGCAACGGGCCGCGGCGGCACAGCCCAAGCCGAAGACCGGCGGAGACCCCGGACGTTCCGGCACCATCTCGGCGGCGGGCCTCACCGTCTCGCTGCCGGCCACCCGGCCGGAACCCGCGCCCCCGGGCTCCCGGGCGAACTGGCCGCTGGTCAACTCCGGGGACGACGAGCGGGCAGCCGGTTTTCCGGCGTACCCGAGCGACCAGGCGGCCGACCGCGACGCGGCCGCGAGCCAGCCGACCGGTCCGGCATCCGGCGACGGCCGGGTGACCCCGCCGTGGCAGGCGGATGACCTGCCACCGGAGCCGCCCTCACTGCGGCTGGTCGAACCCACGCTTTCGGACTCGGCGCCGCACGGCGGGCCACCCGCCGACAGCCCGCAACAGCGTCTGGCAGGGGACTCGGACCCGGGCACGCCAGCAGGCGACGTCGAGCCGGGTGCACCCCCGGTGGCCGACGACGGGAGCGACGGCGACCTGCTGATCTTCGCGGCGACCCGCTCGGCGTGGTTCACCAGTCGTAAGGAAAACGCCAACATCGACTGGTCGTCCACCGCCGACAGTGGATGGCGGGCAGCCGAGCAGGCCGCCAAGCCCCAGGTCGGGGCGTCGACCAGCGCCGGGTTGCCCCGGCGGGTACCCCAGGCCAACCTGGTGCCCGGTTCACCGCTGCGCGACGACCGACCACTGCGCATCGTCCGCGACCCCGCCCGGATCGCCGAGCACACGACCGGCTACTTCCGCGGCTGGCGGCGAGGCCAGGAGATCGGTGGCTTCGCGGTCGGCGGGCGCCCGGGTCGGGAGGCCGCCGGCGGGTGGGACTTCAGCCGGGACCACGAGGACCGGGAACCAGCCCCTGATTTCGAGTACCGCTCGGCGGGCTACCGAACCTGACCGCGGCCGCCCCACCGGCGGCAGCGCCCTCGGCGTCGTCGGTGCCGCCACGGCACGGTGCGGGGGTACGGGTCCGGCCGGCTGACGTGCGGTGGACACGGCAGCCCGGTGTCCCCTGCCGCGATACCGGCACCCGCGGCCCCGCCGGTCGTCCGGTCGGCGACGCCGACCGGACGAGTGCCGGTCCGCTGACCGTCCAATCGGTGAGTTCCCGCTGTCCACCTGGTGTTTCTTGCCACACCGGCAGTGGTTGACGACCTGCGTGGTGGTCGCGACCATACGGCAAGATCCAGCAGCGGTCCTGATGACCAGGGCGGGAAGGGCAACAGGGGATGGCGGGACGAGCGCCTGAAGGGTGGACACTTGGCCGCCGTGGTTTCTTGGCGGCAGCGGCCACCGCTCTGCTCGCCGCCTGCGGACGGGACGACGAACAGGCGGGCAGAGGGGCGCCCGGCAGCCCGGAACTGGTCATCGGCGCCAGTCTCGAACTCACCGGCGTCGGCCGTTACCTCGGCATACTCCAGGAGCGCGCGCTGCGGATCACCGCCGACACGCTCAACGAGGAAGGCGTACCGGTCGGAAACCTACGCCGTACCATCCGGCTGGTCATCCGCGACAACGCGAGTGACCCGGAACTCGCGGCCGCGCAGACCGACGAACTGGCCACGCGGGAGAACGTGCACGCGCTGGTCGGCGGCTGCCTCGCCGAGACGTCGCTGCAGATCATCCCGGTGGCCCAGGAGCAACAGGTGCCCTTCATCTCCTTTGCCGCCGCCGACAACCTCACGACCCCGCTCGCCGAGCGGACCTACATCTACAAGCTCACCCCGGAGGCCCGCGACGTGGCGAGGGCCCTGGCACGGCTGATCCGCGCACAGCGGTTCCAACGGGTCGGGCTGCTCGCCGCGGCGGGCCCACACGGCGACTCCGGCGTCCGGGCCGTCCGGACCGCGCTGAGGAGCATGGACCGCGACCTGGTCGAGGTGGTTCGGTTGCCGCGCGCCGAGAACGCCGACTTCGGCCCCGCGGCACGGCAGGTTCGGACCCGGAATCCCCAGGCCGTGATCGTCTGGGGCACCTCACCCTATTCCGAGGCCGCGGTCCGGGCGCTACGGCGCACCGGCTACACCGGCGGGATCTTCCTCGACGCCGGCGCGGTGAGCGAGGAGTTCCTCTCCCCCGAGAACACCCCGTCCGTCGAGGGCGTGTACGTCGTACACCCGGTCTCGCTGAGCAGTTCCTCGCTGACGAACACCACCACCGCCGCGCTGGCCCGCCGGAACTTCATCTACCGCTATCTCCACGCGCACGGCTCGTTCAGCGGCTTCGCCCCCTACGGGGCGGACGCCATCCGGCTGATCGCGGACGCGGCCCGGCTCGCCAAGAGCGTCGACCGTGGCCGGATCCGGGCCTATCTCGCCACCCTGGTGACCGAGGGCCTCGCGGGATCGTACTCCTTCTCCTCGATGCGTCACGGTGGCATGGAGCCGGATTCCCTCGGCGTCTTCACGGTGGCCAGCGGTGCGTGGAGCCGGGTGTCCTGATACCGAACTCCGCTGACGACGCTGCGGTGGTTTCCCGCCGGCCGGTGGAGGGCGACACCGGCCGGCGAGCGAACCACGCGACGGGCAGAAGAGATCGCGCCGGGCGCGACCCGAGCGACCACGGCGGGCGGGTGGTGCGGTGCGGCGACGTGCTCCGGTCAGGCCGGCGCGACGGCGCGGGAGCGGCGCATGGTGAGCACGTACTCGACCAGCGAGATGAGGACGTGCTTGGTCGACTCCCGGTTCCGGGCGTCGCAGGCGATCACCGGGACCTCGTTCGAGATCGCCAGCGCGTCCCGCACGTCCTGCGGGTCGTGGTACTGCATACCGTCGAAGCAGTTGATCGCCACGAGGTACGGCAGCCGGCGGTGCTCGAAGAAGTCGATCGCCGCGAAGCAGTCTGCCAGCCGACGCGTGTCCACCAGGACCACGGCGCCGATGGCTCCCCGCACCAGCTCGTCCCACATGAACCAGAACCGTGTCTGGCCCGGGGTGCCGAACAGGTAGAGAATCAGGTCCCGGTCGATCGAGATACGGCCGAAGTCCATGGCGACCGTGGTGGTCGTCTTACCCGGAACCTGCCGTGTGTCGTCGACGCCGACGCCAGCCGACGTCATGATGGCCTCGGTGGTCAGCGGAGTAATCTCCGAGACCGAGCCGACCAGTGTCGTCTTGCCGACGCCAAAGCCACCGGCGATGACGATCTTCGCCGATGTCACGCGCCCGACCGTTGGGCGGTGTGACATGTCAGAGCCTGCGAAGTCCACTCAGCACCCTCTCCAGCAGTTCAGTGCCCACCGCGTCGTTTGAGTCGTCCAGAGACGTCGGTTCATGCACCGCCACCAGGCCGTCCGCGGCCATGTCGGCGATCAGGACCCGAGCCACTCCGAGCGGCAGCTGCATCCGCGCCGCGATCTCCGCGAGCGACTGCAGTCGACCATCACACAGCGCGGCGATGTATTGATGCTCCCGGCCCTGGCCACCAGTGCCGTTCCCGGCGGTCCGACCGCGCGGCGTCGTCTCGACGAGCGCCTCCAGGGCGATGTCGAGCCTCGGCCGGGTCCGGCCGCGGGTGACAGCGTATGGCCGTACCAGGGCGCCGGTCGGCTCGTCGCGTTCGGCCATCATCGCCGCTCACCCCCTCCTCGCCGTACCTGAGACCCCAACCGTGGAGTTCGTCGTCGTTTCATTGTCGTCGCACCGGCTGGTAGCGCGCACCAACCGTGTACCGCTAACTCAGCATCCCCGCAGCGGCCCGCGGCGGAGGCGTCAACGCGTCGCCCACCCGGTCGACGAGCAATGCCATCTCGTAACCCACCTGCCCGACGTCACAGTTCCGGGCGGCGAGCACCGCGAAGGACGACCCGTCCGAGATGGACATCAGGAACAGGAACCCATTGTCCATCTCAACGACCGTTTGCAACACCGCCCCGCCCTCGAAGCACCGGGCCGCACCCTGGGTAAGGCTGACCAGACCGGATGCGATCGCGGCGAGCTGGTCCGCGCGGTCGCGCGGCAGGTCCCGTGACGCCGCCAGGAGCAGACCGTCCGCGGAGACGGCGACCGCATGGGCGACGCCGGGCACACGATCGGCGAAGTTGGCCAGGAGCCAACTGAGATCCTGCGTAGATGTCATCCTTCATGCTCCTTCTGGCCGCTTGCGTTCGCGGGGCCCACGTCGACCGGTCCGGCCGGGATCGCCCCCGGCCTGGTCGACTGGTCACTCGTCGGGTGCGTGCGGCCGCGCTGCACCCCACGGTGGTACGCGGACAGCAGCCCACGTACCGCCTCCGGCGTACGACGCTGCATCGAGGTGGTCGGCCTCTCCACAGCTCCGGGCACCAACTGTGCCATCGGCACCCGTTTCGGCAACCCGGCCCGGGTGGTTTGGGCGCTGGCGTTCCTGGCTGCCACGGTGGCAGCCATCGCGGCCCGCCAGCCCTCGTCGGCCGCCGTCCGCCAGCCACTCGCGGTCTCGGTCGGTCCACCGGCACCGGAGCCGGTAGCGGTGTTGCCGCCGGCGAGGCTCTGCCCCGCGGCCGTCGAGGATTCCACCATCGCTGCGCCGCCTGTCGGTGCGGTTGACGTCTGTCCCGCGGCCCAACCGGTGGCAGGGGCAACCTGGCTGGCTACCGAGCTCGCGGCGGAACCGTTCTGTGTATCTTCCGGCTTCCGACGGGTCCGGAACCAGGCCGACTCCACCTCGCGGAAAATCGGCAGCTCCATTGTCTCGTCGGCGAACTTCGGCCGAGGCTCCACGGTCGTCGACGCCTCGGGGGCCTTCGGAGCCGTCCGGGGCAACTCTGCGGTCATGTCCAGGGCGGCGGCCAACCGCTCGGGCACGGGCGGCGCGCCGGGCTCCCGTTCGGGTGTGTTGACCGGCGGCCAGGCCGGCGGTGCTCCGGCCGGCGTGGACGTCGCCGACGAGGCAGGAGTCGTCGTCGGTGACGGGGCCGGCGAAGCGACTGCCGGTGACGGAGCAGTCACCGACGGCGGGGTGGTCATCGGCGACGCATCCACGGACGGGGTCACCGACTGCGGAGCGGCGCCGAACGGCGGCGCGGAGACCTGCGGCGCCGAGGGCGGCGTGGCAAGCGGCGACGGAGCCGGGGCCGGCGGCGTGGCGAACGCCGACGGGGCCGGCGTTGCAGGGGCCGACGGCTCCAACGGCTCCGATGGCGCCGCCGCGGGCGCCGACCCCATCGGAGCGCCGGTGACCAGCGGTTCCGGCGACGCGGGACGCTGCCGGGGAACCGTGAAACCGGACGAGGTCCCACCGGCCGGGCTCCCCTCGGTGCCCTGCTCGGTGGTGGCCCGACGCTGCGGCAGCGGCTCCACGTCGCGGTTGGCCGGGATCCGGGGCGTGAACGGATCGCCGCCGCCACGGCCCATCCGGGCCCCGGTGAGGTCCGACCAGGCTGGCATGTTCCGCACCGTGCCGGCCGACTCGGTGGTACCCGCCCCACCGTTGATCGGTTCGAACGCCCGGAACGGGGTCGGGGTGCGCCGTTCGCCGGGGCGGGACGCCGATGACCCGGATCCGCTCTCCAGCGCGAGGGGGGCACCGAACATCGAGCGTGCCGTCCGCGGCTGCGCGGGCTGCGGTTGCGCCGGCTGCGGCGCGGCGGCCGGGAGAGCGCCCGCCTGCCCGGCACGGCCGCTCAGCGCCCGTGGCACCAGGATCGACGCGGGCAGTGTGACGTCCGCGACGATGCCCCGCTCGGTGCCGGGCCGCAGTTCGACGTGGACTCCGTGCCGAGACGCCAGCCGCGCGACCACGACCAGACCCATCATCCGGGAGACGGTCACGTCGACGGCGGGTGGCTTGGCGAGCCGTTCGTTGAGCTCCTGCAACTGCTCCGGGCTGATGCCGATGCCGCGGTCCTCGACGTACAACGTCGCGCGGTCACCGATCCGGCGTGCCTCGACCAGCACCTGCGACTCCGGCGGGGAGAACGCGGTGGCGTTGTCGAGCAGCTCGGCGACCAGGTGCACAAGGTCGTTGACGGCCGGGGCCTGGACCTCGATGTCCCGGTCCACCACCCCGAACTCGATGCGCGTGTAGTGCTCGACCTCGGACTGCGCGGCGCGCAGCACGTCGATCAGGGCGGCCGGCTCCCGCTGCACGCGGGTGGAGTCGGCGCCGGCGAGCACCAGCAGGTTCTCGTCGTTGCGCCGCATCCGGGTCGCCAGGTGGTCGAGCTGGAAGAGCTCAGCCAGCCGGTCCGGATCCTCCTCACCGCGCTCCAACCGGTCGAGGTGACCGATCAGCCGGTCGACCAGGATCTGCGACCGGCGGGCGAGGTTGACGAACATCGTCGAGACCGAGGCACGCAGCTGGGCCTGCTCGGCGGCGGTCCGGACCGCCTCCAGGTGCACCGCGTTGAACGCCTCGGTGACCTGGCCGAACTCGTCCTTGCTCCGCACCGGCATCGGCTCGGCGATCTGGCTGGCCAGCTGGACCGGGGACATCTGCGCGGTGAGCTTCGGGTCCCGCAGCCGGGCGACGGCCTGTGGCAGACCGTGCTCGGCGATGGCGAGCGCGCCCTGCCGGAGTTCCCGCAGCGACCGTGCCATCGAGCGGGCCACCAGGTACGCGAAGAGGATCGCCACCAGCAGCATGCTGAGCAGCAGTCCGGACTCCAGGAACACCTGCTGCCGTACGTCGTCGCGCAGTGTGCGGGCCTGCCTGAGCACACCGGAGTCGAGCCTGGCTTCGACCTCGCGCATGAGCTGGGCGTTGCCGACCATCGCGGCCTCCCAGTCGTCCGCGTCGAACGGAGCGTCGGCCATGCTCTCGTTGGTCTTGCCACGGACCCAGCCGCTGTAGGTGTCGGCCTCGCGCTGGTCGGCACCGGCGACGACCTGCTGGTAGAAGTCCGCCTCCTCCCGGCTGGCGACGGCCTCGAAGCTCTGCAGCGCCTGCTGCTGGCCGGTCTCGGTCGCGATGTAGTCGGTGCGCAGAACCGGGGTCAACCTGCCGTCGATCAGCGCGCGGTGCACCACCACCCGGCGCATCGACAGGTACTCCTTGGCGCGGGAGGTCGCGGCGGCGGCCCGCATCCGCTCGCTCAGGTCGATGTCGCCGGAAAGCTGCGAGGCCAGGTCGCGCATGTCGAGCAGGTCGTTGATCAGACCCTCGTACGACTGCGCCGCGTCGGTCAGCTTGAGCCTGCCGTTGACGACCTGGCTGCGGATTCCGGGCAGGTCGCCGAGGCCCTGGTCGATCCGGCTCAGCAGGGCCTCGAAGTTGGCGGGCAGCCCGTCCAACTCACCCCGGCGCCCGGAGTACGGCCCCTTGGCGTCGTCGACGCGCCTGTTCACCTCGTTGTAGTTGTCGAGGTACTTCTGTCGCTGCGCCTCGCTGCGCGCGCCGAGCAGCAGCACCGCGCCGGCCCGCTCGTCCTGGAGGCCGTGCACGAGTTCGCCGGAGGCCTGGGAGAGCGCGGCCAGGGTGGCTGCCTGGTTCGCGTCCCCGAGCCGCTGGAGGTGATCGACGATCCCGTTCGTGCCGACGACCACGACGGCGATGGTCGGAGCGATCATGATGAGACCGAGCTTCGACCAGATCGGCATGTCGCGAAGCCGGCCGACCGGCAGGCGGAGACGCGACAGGACCGCACCCGACTTCTTCGGCCGCTTGCTCACGTCACCGCCTTCTTTCCGTCCCGCGCCCTGTCGACGACCGGGGGCATCGCTGATCGTCCGAGCCCGCCGGGTCGGACCTCCGAGATTCCATCACGCCACAACTCAAAGAGAAAGCCCAGGTTGTCACCAACCGGGTGCCCGCCGGAACGCCACGGATGTCTGGCAGCACATTGCTCTTCCGGCGTAACCCAGCGTAGTCAACTGTCCTGTCCACGTTGCCTCGACCGTTGGAGTCCGGCTCCGGAAACCGCTGCCCACCGGCGGAGTCGGTGTCCGCGCCGCGACCCATCGAACGGTACCGGAAATGCGCCAACCCTACGGCCCTCGTTTCTGGCGGCTGCGGCAGGGTCGGCCGGTGCCGGTCGCACCGCGAGGAGGTCGTCCCGACCGGGCGCCGGCCGCCGTGGCGCGTCCGAGGCAGGGCGAGATGCCGGATTACGCAGTCCGTGCAGACAATTGGACGAGTGGCCAGCCGGGGCGGACCGACCGGTCCCGGCCCTCGGACCGGATGTCGGCCCGACAACGGCCGACCAGAGCAGTCGTGGTCGACCGGCCTGCCCGGGACGACCCGTCCGACAGCCGGTCACGGCAGCAACGCGGCGTACGCAGGCTTGATCACCTCGTTGATGATGGCCAGCCGTTCGTCGAACGGGATGAAGGCACTCTTCATCGCGTTGATGGTGAACCACTGGAGTTCGGCGTAGCCGTAGCCGAACGCCTCGACCAGCAGCGCCAGCTCCCGCGACATCGAGGTACCGCTCATCAGCCGGTTGTCCGTGTTCACCGTGACCCGGAAGCGCAGGTCACGCAGCAGCCCGATGGGATGCTCCGCGATCGACGGCGCGGCACCGGTCTGGACGTTGGACGACGGGCACAGCTCAAGCGGGATCCGCTTGTCCCGCACGTACGCGGCCAGCCGGCCCAGCACCGGCTCGGCACCGGTGGTGATGTCGTCGACGATCCGGACCCCGTGGCCGAGCCGGTCCGCCCCACACCACTGGATCGCCTGCCAGATCGACGGCAGGCCGAACGCCTCGCCCGCGTGGATGGTGAAGTGGAAGTTCTCCCGCTGGAGATACTCGAACGCGTCCAGGTGCCGGGTGGGCGGGTAACCCGCCTCGGCGCCGGCGATGTCGAAGCCCACCACCCCGACGTCCCGATACCGTACGGCGAGTTCGGCGATCTCCTGGGACCGGGCCGCGTGTCGCATCGCGGTGAGCAGCGTCCCGATCCGGATCGGACGCCCGGCCTTCGCCGCGGCGGCACTGCCGTCCGCGAACCCGGCCAGCACCGCCTCGACCACCTCGTCGAGGCTGAGCCCTCGCTCCAGGTGCTGTTCCGGCGCGAATCGGACCTCGGCGTAGACCACACCGTCCTCGGCCAGGTCGAGGGCGCACTCGACAGCGACCCGGTGCAGCGCGTCGGCGGTCTGCATCACCGCGACGGTGTGCGAGAACGTCTCCAGGTAGCGTTCGAGCGACCCGGAGTCCGCCGCCTCGACGAACCATCGGCCGAGCTCGTCGGCGTCGGTGGTCGGCAGGGGGTGTCCCACCTCGTCGGCCAGCTCGATGATGGTCGCCGGCCGCAGCCCACCGTCGAGGTGGTCGTGCAACAGCGCCTTCGGAAGCTTGACGATGTCTTCGTAGCCGATTGCCGCCATGGGCCGACGATAGTGGTCCGCCACCGGTCGGATCGGCTCGCCCCGCCACCGCCCACGCCCCGGCAGGGCCCGGGCCCTCGCGCCGGACCGCCACACCGCGGCGCGACCCGCCGGCGACGGCACTATCGTGCGGGGGTGCCTCCCGAGACTCTCCGGCACCTGCGCTGCCCGGTCTGCACCCAGCCGTTGGCCCCCACCGACACCGCGACCGCGCTGCGCTGCCCGGCAGGACACAGCTTCGACGTCGCGCGGCAGGGCTACGTCAACCTGACGGCGGGGCGCGCACCGCACTCCGGGGACACCCCCGCGATGGTCGCCGCCCGCGACGCGTTTCTCGGCGCCGGCCACTACGACTTCATCTCCGCCGCCCTCGTCGCGCTCGCCGTCGCGACCGTTTCCGGTACGGCCGGAGCGTCGACGGACCCGCAACTGGTCGTCGACGCCGGAGCCGGCACCGGCCGGCACCTCGCCGCGGTCCTCGACGCCCTGCCCACCGCCACGGGGCTGGCGCTGGACGCGTCGAAGCCGGCGCTGCGCCGCGCCGCCCGCGCCCATCCCCGGGCCGGTGCCGTGCTCTGCGACATCTGGCGCCGGCTGCCCCTGGCCGACGGCACCGCCAGCCTGCTGCTCGATGTCTTCGCACCCCGCAACGGTGCCGAGTTCCGGCGGGTCCTGCGCCCGGACGGCGCGCTGCTGGTCGTCACCCCGGCCGCGGACCACCTGCACGAGCTGGTCGACCGGCTCGGTCTGCTCAGGGTGGACCCGGCCAAGGAGGAACGTGTGACCGGCAGCCTGCGGCCGCACTTCGCCCTGGGTGATGTCACGGAGCGGCGCCACACCCTGCACCTGGGCGCGAGCGAGGTGCGCACCCTGGTCGGGATGGGCCCGAGTGCCTGGCACACCGACCCCGACCGCCTCGACGGGCGCGTCAGGGCGCTCGGCGAACCGGTGCCGGTCACCGCGGCGGTACGCATCGCCCTCTACCGTCCCCGCTGACCCGGGCGCGTGCACCGTCCGCCTCCGCACCGGAGGGTCGCGCGGGTCAGGTGGAGAGGTCGATCTCCTCCCAACCGGCGGGCGGATCGTGGAACGGCCCCCGGAAGACCACCGCCCACTCCAGTGCCCACCGACGCTGGCCGATCGCGTTGCTGTCGATCAGGCCGGGCAGTCGGAACCCCCGCCGCTCGGCCTCCAGGTACCCCCAGTCGAGGCAGTAGTAGAAGTCGAGCAGGACGGCGGCCTCCGCCGCGTCCCGGGGCGCCGTCAGCGTACGCGAGCGCCACTGCGGGAACGTCTCCCCCGCGCGCAGGTTCGGCAGGCGGTCCATGAGGCGCTCGTCGGTCGGCGCGGTCGGGTCCAGATGCCGGCTCAACCCGAGCAGCCAGGCCAACGCGAACACCGCGTCGTGGTGCAGCACGAACGACCGGTGGTCACCCCGGTCCCCGGCCACGAACTGCCACTCCGGCGGCGTGACCACCTCGACCAGGTGGGAGCTGAGCAGCCAGCTCATGCCCGCCTCCGCCGGCATCCCGAAACAGCGGGCCAACACCAGGTGGAGTACGGCGAGTCGGGCCTCCAGTTCGGCGGTGGGACGCAGCTCGACGGTGTCACCGGGCTCCCACACCAGCGGGAACTGCGCCGGCGGCAGTGGCAGGCCGAGCCGGCTCATCTCGGCCAGGTTGGCGGCGCGAACCTCCCGGGGGTCGGGAACAGGCACGGGCACGCTCACAGCTGGTGATCCTGTCCGGTCAGGCCGATCGCGCCGTTCGAATCGACCGGCGCCGTTCGGGGTCTGGTCGCGCCGTCACGTCACGGCCTCGGAGGGCGGCCCGGACCGGGTCCTGCCAGCCCCGAGGAACCCCTTGGCGAGGGAGAATAGCGGCTCACCAGGCAGGACACCAGGTCTCCTGCGCCCGTTGCCGGGTCACCGCACGGTGCGGCCCGCCGCGCGGCGGGGGTCACCGGCGCGGCTCACCCGATGCGGTCGATGATCAGCGGCGACACCCCGGGCCGCTCGTCCGCGATCGAGACCGCCGCCGCCGCGTCGACCCGGGCCGCCGGAATCCGGTCCGGCTCCTCGGCCCGCAGCTCGTAGAGCGGGTCGCCGGCCCGGACCGGGTCACCGGGCCTGCGGTGGAGCACCACCCCGGCCGCCGCGCTCACCGGGTCCTCCTTGCGGGCCCGGCCCGCGCCGAGCCGCCACGCGGCGACGCCGATGCGGTACGCGTCGACGGCGCCGACGTACCCGTCCCGGTCGGCCCGGACGACCTCCACCTCCGGGGCGCTCGGCAGCGGCGCGTCCGGGTCGCCGCCCTGGGCCCGGATCATGGTCCGCCACATGTCCATGGCCCGGCCGTCCCGCAGGGCCCGCTCGGGATCGGCGTCGGGCAGCCCGGCCGCGACGAGCATCTCCCGGGCGAGCGCGAGGGTCAGCTCCACCACGTCGGCGGGACCACCGCCGGCGAGCACCTCCACGGCCTCGGCGACCTCGACGGCGTTGCCGACGGCTCGACCCAGCGGGGTCGACATGTCCGTGAGCAGGGCAACCGTCCGGACGTCGTGTGCCGTCCCGAGTTCCACCATGGTCCGGGCCAGCTCCCGCGCCTCGTCCTCGGACTTCATGAACGCGCCCGAACCGACCTTCACGTCCAGGACGAGCGCGCCGGTTCCCTCGGCGATCTTCTTGCTCATGATCGAGCTGGCGATCAGCGGGATCGCCTCCACGGTTCCGGTGACGTCCCGCAGCGCGTACAGCTTCCGGTCGGCCGGGGCCAGCCGCTCCCCCGCGGCGCAGATCACCGCCCCGACGTCCCGCAGCTGCGCGACGAACTCCTCGTTGGTCAGCGCGGCCCGCCAGCCGGGAATCGACTCCAGCTTGTCCAGGGTGCCACCGGTGTGTCCGAGGCCGCGTCCGGACAGCTGCGGCACGGCCGCACCGCAGGCCGCGACGAGCGGGGTGAGCGCAAGGGTGATCTTGTCACCGACACCGCCCGTGGAGTGCTTGTCCACCGTGGGCCGGGACACCCCCGTGAGGTCCAGCCGCTCCCCGCTGGCGATCATCGCGGAGGTCCAGCGGGCGATCTCGCCCGGGGTCATGCCACGCAGCAGGATCGCCATGGCCAGCGCCGACATCTGCTCGTCCGCGACCGTGCCCCGGGTGTACGCGTCGACCACCCAGTCGATCTGCGCGTCGGACAGCACCCCGCCGTCCCGCTTGGTCCGGATCACGTCGACCGCGGTGAACCCACTCACCCGAACCTGTCCTTCTTTCTCATGGTCCTACCGCCCTGTCCGCGCCCCACGCCGGCGACGACACGGCGACGCCCGCCGCCTTCCACACGCCGGGGCCCGGAACCCACGCCGCACGAGCGGACCGCTCAGCCGCCCCAGCGTCGCGGGATCTCGGCCGGCGGTTCTCCCTCGCCGGCCCAGAACATCGCGCCGTCGGCGTCGACCACCACGACCCGGGGCGTACGCGCCTGGGCCCAGGCGATCGCGTCGGCGACGTCGGTCCAGGTCGGCGCCTCCTCCAACACCCCGGTCGGGGCGTCCTCGGTGTCACCGGCCGCCCGCTCCCAGTAGCCGGTCCAGACCTGCCGACCGCCGGAGACGTCCGGGTGCAGGAAGACGGTTCCCCGGCCCCGTTGCGCGGCCAGCGCCTCGGGGACGCTGGGCACCTTCGACGTCACCGCCATCGCCTCCAGGTCCGCCGGTCCGAAGGCGTACGGCAGCAGTTGCGCCACCCGCAGCGGGACGGGGTCCGCCTCGACCAGGCACTCCGGGCCGCCGTGCTCCCAGAGCAGCTGCCGGCACCGACCGCAGGGCATCACCGGCTCACCGGTCGCGCCGACACAGGAGAGCGCGACGAGCCTCCCTCCGCCGGAGGCGTGCAACGCGGAGACCACCCCGCACTCGGCGCAGAGCGTGACCCCGTACGAGGCGTTCTCCACGTTGCAGCCGACGACCACGCGGCCGTCGTCGACCAGCGCCGCCGCGCCGACCGGAAAGTTCGAGTACGGCGCGTACGCGCGGCGCATCGCGTCGATCGCCGCCGCCCGCAGCCTCGCCCAGTCGATGTCCACCGTCACGTCCTCATCCTGCCCGGTCACCGGTCAGCCCTTGACGTAGGGCTTGCCGTCGGCGGCCGGCGCGCGGACCTTGCCGACCAGTCCCGCCACGGCGAGCAGGGTGGCGAGGTACGGCAGCATCGCCAGGAACTCGCTCGGGATGTTGCTGTTGATCGCGCTGAGGTACGTGGCGAGCTGGTCGGCGAAGCCGAAGAAGAGCGCGGCCAGCAGTGCCCCGGTCGGACTCCACCGACCGAAGATCAGCGCGGCGAGGGCGATGAAGCCCTTCCCTCCGATCATGTTCTTCGTGAAGGTGTAGAGCGCGAGGGTGTAGGAGGCGCCGCCGACCCCGGCCACCATGCCGGCGAGCAGCACGTTGCGGTACCGCAGCGCGAGCACCTTCACCCCGAGGGTGTCGGCGGCGGTCGGGTGCTCCCCGACCGACCGGGTGCGCAGCCCCCAACGGGTCCGGAACAGCGCGACGTGGATCACCACGACCAGGACCAGCGCCAGGTAGAGGAAGATGTTGCCGCTGAACAGCGCCGGGCCGAGCAGCGGAAGGTCCGACAGGAGCGGGATCGGCCACGCCTCGAACCTGGGTGGCTGGTTGTACCTCGCCGCCTCGGGCTGCATCAGCCGCTCGTAGAGGAACCCGGTCAACCCGAGCGCGAAGAGGTTGAGCACGATCCCCATCACCACCTGGTCGACCAGGTAGCGGATGGTGAAGACGGCGAGCAGCAGGGAGATCAGCGCGCCGCCGAGCGCGGCCGCGACCAGCCCGACCCAGGCGTTGGCCGTCATGGTGCCCACCAGGGCTCCGCAGAACGCGCCCATCAGCAGTTGGCCCTCGATCGCCACGTTCACCACGCCGGACCGTTCGCAGAGCACGCCGGCGAGGGCGCCGAAGATCAACGGCAGGGCGAGGATGAAGGTGCCCCGGACGATGTTGACCAGCGGCATGAAGTTCTGCCCCGCCGGGGCCGCCGAGACCTGCCAGCAGAGAAACGACAGCACGACGCCGACCACCGCGACACCGAGCAGCGGGATGAACCAGCGGGCACGCAGCCCGGCCAGCAACGCCGCCCCGGCCGCCGCCGCGACCAGCCCGAACAGGACCGCCCCGAGCGTGCCGTTCACCGCGACCGAGGCGCCGCCGGCGTCCTCGCTGAAGGTGAACCGGGCGTCCGCACCGGTGGCCAGGGAACCGAACAGCGCCGCGGCGACGACGCCGAGCAGCACGGCCCCGGCGCCGACCCGGCGCTCACGGGTCCAGAATCCCGGTCGTACGGCGACCGCGACGTCATCGACGGTCACGGTTGACATCAGCGCAGCCCTCCGTTCGCGACCGCGTGGCTCGCCAGCGCTCCGCGCACCCCGACGCGGCCGCGTCCCACGCGAACCGTTCCGGACCGCTCGCCTCTCACGCCCACGGGGTCACCAGCCCTTCGCCATGCTTGTCTGGAGCCGGGCGGCCCGGGCGGCCCGGAGCCCGAAGATCGCCTTCACCAGGGCCGGTGCGGCGATGAAGATGACGATCAGCGCCTGGAGCACCGTGACCAGTTCCAGCGAGACACTGGCGTACGACTGCATCCGGTTGCCGCCCGCCTGCAGGGCGCCGAAGAGCAGCGCGGCGAGCGCGACGCCCCACGGCTTCACCCGGCCGAGCAGCGCCACCAGGATGCCGTCGAAGCCGATCTGCGCGACCACCAGCGGGGTGAGCGCGGAGGCGGTGCTGCCGAGCACCATGTTCGAGCCGCCGAGCCCGGCCAGTGCCCCCGCGACCACCATGACCAGGACGTACGTCCGGCCGACGCTGATCCCCGCGGTCCGGGCGGCATCCGGGTTGGCGCCGACCGCGCGCAGCTCGAAGCCGAAGGTGGAGCGGTCGAGCAGCCAGGAGACCGCCCAGGTGGCGGCGACGGCCAGCACGATGCCGAGGTGGACCCGCAGGTCGCTGCCGAGTAGCCGGGGGAGTTGGGCGGAGCCGTCGACGGACCGGCTGATCGCGTCGGTCCGGTCCGGTGCGTGCACCCCGTCCTGGACGATGATCCAGGTGAGGAAGTACACGGCGACGTAGTTGAGCATGATCGTGCTGATCACCTCGTGCGCGCCGGTCCGGGCCTTGAGGAAACCGGGGACGAATCCCCAGATCGCACCGCCGAGCGCCCCGGCGAGCAGCGCCACGACCAGGTGAACGACCGGTGGCAGGGGCAGCAGGAAGCCGGCCAGGGCGGCCAGGATGACGCCGATGGTGGCCTGGCCCTGGGCGCCGATGTTGAACAGGCCGCCCCGGAACGCCAGCGAGACCGCCAGGCCGGTGAAGACCAGCGGTGTGGTGTAGGTCAGGGTCTCGGAGATCGGGGCGAAGACCGGCTGCCAGCCGCCCGTCCCGTCGGCCCAGGCCCGCACCGCCGCCGGGTCGACGACCGCGCCCTTGAACAGGTTGGCGTACGCGTCGCTGACCACCGCCCAGCTCGAGGTCAGCGCGTCGGAGGGCCGAGCGGCGAAGTAGCCGAAGGTGGCGAGCACGTCAGGGTCGGAGACGATGATCAGCACGGCGCCGATCACCAACGCCAGTACGACGGCGAGCACGGTGACGGTGACGGTGTTCGCCGACCAGAGGTTGCGGACGAAGAGCCGCAGCAGGGTCGCCGTGCCGTCCTGGTCGGCCGGCGTCGGCGTGTCGCCGGACGCCCTGGCCGCCGCAGGCTCCGGCGCGTCGTCACCGGCCACGCCGGCGCGGTCGGTGTGCTCGGCCTCGGTGTGCTCCCGATCGGGGTTGCTCCGTGGCGCGGGTGCCCCGGGGGCGTTGACGTCGGTCATCGGGATTCCTCGTTACCGGATTCGTCGACGGTGGTGGTGCCGGCGGACGGCGCCGTGCCGGACTCGGTCGGCCGGGTCGCGGCGGTCTCGCCGCTGCCGGATTCCGCGCCGGTGACGCCGGCCATCAGCAGCCCGATCTCCTCACGCGGCGTCTGTGGGTCGACGATGCCGAGGATCCGGCCCCGGTACATCACCGCGATCCGGTCGGCGAGCCCGATCACCTCGTCCAGCTCGCTGGAGACGAGCAACACGGCGGTGCCGGCGTCCCGCTCGCGGACGATCCGACGGTGGATGAACTCGATCGAGCCGACGTCGACGCCCCGGGTGGGCTGGGCGGCCACGAAGAGCTTGAGCGGCCGGGACATCTCCCGAGCGATGATCACCTTCTGCTGGTTGCCGCCGGAGAGCGTCCCGACGGCCGCCTCGGCGGAGGGTGTCCGGATGTCGAACTCGGGAATCCGCTGCCGGGCCGAGGCGACGATCGCGTCGGGCCTGAGCACCAGGCCGTTCCCGAACGGCGGCTGGTCGTACATGTCCAGCACCAGGTTCTCGGCGACGCTGAACTCCTTGACCAGACCGTCGACGCTGCGGTCCTCGGGGACGTAGCCGACGCCGGCCCGGAGCACCCGCCTGGTGGGCCAGCCGTCGATCCGCTCGCCGGCCAGGCGCACCGTGCCGCTGACGATCGGCCGCAGCCCCATCAACGCCTCGACCAGCTCGGTCTGGCCGTTGCCCTGGACCCCGGCGATGCCGAGCACCTCGCCGGCCCGGACCGTCAGGTCGACCCCGTCGACCGCCCGGCACGTCCGGTCGTCGTCGACGACCAGCCCCTCGATCTCCAGCACCGCGGCGCCGGGGCGGGCCGGAGCCTTGTCGACCAACAGGCTGACGGTACGGCCGACCATCAGCGCGGCGAGCTCGTCCTCGCTGGCGTCCGGCCTGGCCGTGCCGACGACCCGGCCCCGACGGATCACGGTGATCCGGTCCGCGATCGCCTTCACCTCCTTGAGCTTGTGGGTGATGAAGACGATCGACTTGCCGGCCTCCCTGAGCGCCCGCATGACGGCGAGCAGCTCCTCGGTCTCCTGCGGTGTCAGCACCGCGGTCGGCTCGTCGAGGATCAGCAGCTCCACGTCACGGGTGAGGGCCTTGACGATCTCGACCCGCTGCTGCACCCCGACGGGCAGGTCCTCGACGACCGCGTCGGGGTCCACCTGCAGGTTGTACCGGGACGAGACCTCGACGACCCGGCGGCGGGCCCGCCGCCGGTCGAGGAGGCCGAGGATCCCGCCGCGGACCTGCTCGGCGCCGAGCATCACGTTCTCGGCCACGGTGAAGACCGGGACCAGCATGAAGTGCTGGTGCACCATGCCGATACCGGCGGCGATCGCGTCACCGGGTCCGCGCACCCGTAACGGCCGACCGTCGACGAGGATCTCCCCCTCGTCCGGCTGGAGCAGGCCGTACAGGACGTTCATCAGGGTCGACTTGCCCGCGCCGTTCTCCCCGAGCAGCGCGTGGATCTCTCCGGGCTCCACCGTCAGGTCGATGTGGTCGTTGGCGACCAGGTCACCGAACCGCTTGGTGATGCCGCGCAGTTCGAGTCTCAGCGCTACCTCCTGGGTGGTACGGGCGGATGGTGCGGCCGTCCTGCCGCGGGTCGGCCGGGGGACCGGGCGTGCGACACGTCGGCCCCGCCGGCGACACCCGCCGACCGGCCTCCCTCGGCTGTCGGCGGAACCGTGCGAAAACCGGCCGTTCCGGCCCGCCGGAGGACGGCTCCGTGCGGGCCGGAACGGCCGCGGTCGCGCCGTTCGGGCCGGCTGGCGGCAGCTGACGCCGCAGCGGCCAAGTGCGTCACGCCGGCCCCGGTCGGCCGCCCCGTCCTCGCCGGGGCGGCCGACCTCTCGTCACTTCGGCTGGGCCTCGGAGGTGACGGTGATCGTGCCGGCCGCGATGTCGGCCTTGAGCTTCTCGACCTCCGCCTTCAGCTCGGCCGGAACCTTGCTGTCGAACTCGTGGTACGGGGCGATCGAGACCCCGTCGTTGGCCAGGGTGCCCAGGTAGCCGGGCTCGTGGGACAGCTTCTCGCCGTTGGCCGCCCGCAGGACCGCGTCCTTGACGGCTCCCTTGATGTTCTTGACCACGGTGGTGAGCAGCACGGAGCAGTTCTGGGTGCTCTCGCAGCCGTCGACGTCGACCCAGATCACCGAGAACTTGCCGTTCGAGGCCTGGGCGGCGGCGGTGGTCCCCAGACCGGCCGCGCCGGCCACCGGCATGATGATGTCGGCGCCCTGGGCGACGAGGGCGTCGCTGACCTTCTTGCCCTCGTCCTGCTTCACGAAGTCGTTGGTGAACGACCCGTTCTGGGTGGCCTTGTTCCAGCCCAGTACCTGGACGTTCGTGCCCTTGACCTTGTTGTAGTGGGCGACGCCGTCGGCGAAGCCGTCCATGAAGATGGTCACCGGCGGGATCTTCATGCCGCCGTACGTGCCGACCTTGCCGGTCTTGGTCATCCCGGCGGCCAGGTAACCGGCCTGGAAGGCGGCCTGCGCGGTGTCGAACTGCATCGGGAAGACGTTGCTCTCCGGCAGCTTCGCGTCCACGATGCCGAACTGCTGGTCGGGGTTCGCCTTCGCGATCTTCGACGTGGCGTCGCCCATGAGGCCACCGACGGCGAGGATGAAGTCGCAGTCCTGGTTGACGAACTGGGTCAGGTTCGGCTCGTAGTCGCCCTCGGACTTGGAGGCCACGTACTTGATGTCGATGTTGCTGTTCTCGGCCTTCGCCGCCTCGAGACCCGCCCAGGCCGAGGTGTTGAACGACTTGTCGTCGATACCACCGACGTCGGTCACCATGCAGGCGGAGTACTTGTCGGCGGTCGTGCCGCCGGCCTCGTTCTCCTCCGGGGCCTCGCCACACGCGGCGGCGCCGAGCGCGAGCCCGCCGACCGCGAGTACCGAGACGATCCGCATCCCACGCGCAGAGCGCAAGACGGTCTCCTTCCCATTGCACACCGCCCAGCGCGGTGGCAGCCCTTGTGCCGGCCCGCACACGTGCCGCCGGCGTCCCACGTATACCGACGGGAGCGTACGCCCGCACCCGCCCACCGGCCGACAATCGTGCTCGACTGTTTAACGCCCGTTACCCTTACGTAACTTCGACGTGCAGAGATCACCTGACCGGCTGCCCGATCACGGACGAAGCACGTCGTTTCTACCGGTTCGGACGCGGCACGGACCTCCCCACCCGGCAACCGCCCCGCCGGGCTCCGGCTACCGCCAGAAGACCGCCACGGCGGCGTTCACCAGGGTCAGGCCGATGATCGCGAGGAAGTGGCCGCGGTTGACCACCTCGCGCTTACGCGAGAAGAAGACCATCACGAAGATCGCCAGGGCGATCACCAGCTTGGTGACGAGCTTCGCCGGTGACGGTTCGTTACCGTCCCGCAACGGTGCGGAAAGTCCGATCCCGGTGACCAACTGGATGATGGCGCCCCAGAGCACGAGGGCGTTGATCCGGATCCGTCCGGTGACGTACTGCCCGACGGCCCCGCCCAGCAGCAGCGCGAAGCCGACCAGGTGCGCGAAGAGGAGTATCAGTCGCAGCGCTTCCACGCTGGCCATCCTGCCCTATCCGCGGTGGGCCGCTCCCGGCGGCCCGCCGACGTGGGCCGGCGTACCCCGAGGGCACCCCCGCCCGCCGCGCCCGGGGGCGGGGACGCGTCCTGCCCCGGCCGGTGGCGGGGCTCGCCGATCTCGTCACCCGGGCGTACGCCGGCCTCCGCGGGCGTCCCGTCACCGCCGCCGGACGGGCCCGCCAGGCGCCAACCGCCGGCGGAGGCGGACCCGGCGGCCTCGGCGCGGCACGGTTCCGGCCGGTCCCCGGCCACGCGTCGCGACGCCGGCTCGCCGACGGGCCCACCCAGCCGGCGTTCGGGCCACGATGGACGTCCACATCGTCCCGCCCGCCGGAACGCCCCTGGTCGCGGCGTTCCGGCAGGCCGCGACGCTTTCGGGTACGCACCGGCTCGGGCTACCATCGGCCAACCGCCGGGGTGCACCCCGCCCCGGTGCGAACGCCCTGGCTACGCCGCGCACGACCGGCGGCGGACGGGAGTCACGCTGTGGTGTTGGCTGAGGACGAGACCAAGGCCGGCCGCCGGCGGGCGACGACCCTCGTCGTCCTCGTCGAGGTGGTCACGGTGCTCCTGGCCGGCGCTGTCGTCCTGGTCGTCGGGACCGCCGGGGAGCCGCGACCGACGGCCCGGTCCACCCCCGTCGCGGACCCGACGCCGACGACCCCGCCGGCACCGGCCGACGGCACGGCACCGGTGATCCGCCCCGGCCGACCGGGTGAGTCCGCCGAGGTCCTGCGGCCCGACCAGATCAGCCCGGGGACCGGGCCGACCCACAATGCCGCCGACATCCGCTTCGTCCAGATGATGATCCCGCACCACGAGCAGGCCCTGGCGATGGCCGCCCTGGCCCCGCAGCGGGCCGGCAGCGCGGCGGTGATCGCCATCGCCGACCGGATCAGGGCGGTGCAGCAGCCGGAGGTCGAGGTCCTGCGAAGCTGGCTGCGCGACCGCGGACTCGACCCCGACGCGGACGGACACGGCGGCCACGATCCGCGGACCATGCCCGGTGTGCAGAGCCCGGAGGCGATGGCGGCGCTCGCGGCGGCGACCGGGACCGATTTCGACCGCAGGTTCGTCCGGATGATGACCGAGCACCACCAGGGCGCCATCCAGATGGCCCAGGAGGTGCTCACCTCCGGGGTCGACCCGCAGGTGCGGGAGCTGGCCCGGAACATCGCCTTCGAGCAGTCCGTCGAGATCGGCCGGATGCGGGAGGCCCTCGGCCCGCCGGCTCGCTGACCGGCCAACCCGTCGCGTGACCGCCGTGCCACGGGTCTGCGGGTCGCGCCCGAGCTCCGGCGGCCCGGAGGCGGTGGACGGGGCGAGCGGCTCGGCCCGGGCGCACGGGCCGAGCCGGCCTCAGCCCTTGACCGCCCCGGCCGCCAGACCCGAGACGATGTACCGCTGAAGGAACTGGAAGAGCAGGACGGTCGGGATCGCGGTCAGCAGGGTGCCGGCGGCGAACATCCCGAAGTTGTTGTTCCGTTCACCGTCGACCAGCCCGTACATGCCGACGGCGAGGGTCTTGGCCTCCGTGTCGGTGAGGAAGACGCTCGCCACCACGAACTCGTTGATCGTGGTGATGAAGGAGAGCAGCGCGGTGACCGCGAGGATCGGGGTCACCAACGGCAGCAGGATGCGGAGGAACACCTGGACGTGGCTCGCGCCGTCCATGGTGGCCGACTCGTCGATCTCCCGCGGCAGGGTGTCGAAGAAGCCCTTCATCAGCCAGGTGTTCGCCCCGAGCGCGCCGCCGAGGTAGACCAGGATCAGCCCGAGCGGCGTGTTGAAGCCGAGCGCCGGCCAGAGCTCGGTGACCGTACCGAACATCAGGAAGATCGCCACGATCGCCAGGAACTGCGGAAACATCTGGATCAGCAGCAGGGAGAGCAGCCCCACCCGGCGTCCCCGGAAGCGCATCCGGGAGAAGGCGTAGGCGGCCAGCGTGGAGAGGAGGACCGAGGCCGCCGACGCCAGACCGGCGACGAGGACCGAGTTGACGAACCACCGGCCGAACGCGGTCCGCTCGAAGAGCGCGACGAAGTTCTCCCCCGAGATCCCGCCGCTGGGCACCAGCGTGGTCGAGCTGAGCGTGCCGAGCGGGTTCACCGCCGCGGAGACCACGAACAGGATCGGCAGGAGGCTGAACGCGACGGCGAGCAGCGCCACCAGGTGCCGCCAGCCGACCCGCAGCAGCCAGGAGCGGCGGCCGCGGCGCACGCCTGCGGCCCGGCCGACCGCCCGGTCGGTCGCCTCGATCGGGGGCGCGGTCGTGGTCACGAGTAGACCTCCTCCTGCTGCCGGGTACGCCGGAAGGTCACCGCCGAGATGAGCGCGACCAGGGTGAAGATGAAGATCGATATCGCCGCGGCGAAGCCGTACTGTGCGCCCTGCCCGCCGAAGGCGAGCCGGTACGTGTAGGTGATCAGCAGGTCCGTCGCGCCGACCGTCGGGTTGTCGGCCGGGAACGGGGCACCGTCGGTGGTCAGGTAGATGGCGTTGAAGTTGTTGAAGTTGAACGCGAACGAGGCGATCAGCAGCGGGGAGAGCGCGACCAGCAGCAGTGGCAGGGTGATCCGCCGGAACGCCTGCCAGGGTGACGCCCCGTCGACCGCGGCCGCCTCGGTGAGCTGGGCGGGGATGGCCTGCAGCGCGCCGGTGGCGACCAGGAACATGTACGGGAAGCCGAGCCACAGCTGCACCACGAGTACCGCCGCCCGGGCCGACCAGGCACCCCCGAACCAGTCCACGTGGATACCCAGGAGGTTGTTGATCAGCCCGAAGTCGGTGTTGAACATGTCCCGCCAGACCAGCAGCATCGCGAACGACGGCATGGCGTACGGCAGGATCAGCAACACGCGGTAGAGGGTGCGGCCCCGCATCCGGGGTGAGTGCAGCACCAGTGCGCAGAGCAGGCCGAGGACGAAGGTGCCGCCGGCCGACCCGGCCGCGAAGCAGAGGTTCCAGACGAGGGTCCGCAGGAACGGTCCGGAGATGTTCGGATCGGTCACCACCCGGGTCAGGTTCTGGAACCCGACACCGACCTTCCAGCCCTGGGCCAGCCGTTCCCCGTCCGCGGCCACGAAGGCACCCAGCTCGGGGTCGGCCGTCCACATCTTTCCGGTCGTCGCGTCCCGGATGCAGTCACAGTCGGCGTCGTACGTGCGCAGCGCCCTGCCCTCGTACGCGCGGGAGAGTCCGGCGGACCGGATCGCGCCCTCGGCGGTCGGCACGGCGAGGTTCGTGATCTCCTCGCTGCGCGCGCCGGCCTGCCCGACGGTGAGCAGCGTGTAGCCCTCGGCGGCGGTGACCCGCCCGTCGGGGCCGACCGTGACCTCTTCGGGGGGAAGCCGTCGCAGGCCGGTGGCGTCGCCCGCCGAGACGGCGCCGGTGGCCGGGTCGGTGAGCAGGAAGACGAGCGGACCGGTCGCCGGGTCGCCGGTGGTGGCCACGGCGAGGGCGTACTCGGGGGAGCCCGGCACCTGGGTGACCGACGCGGTCTGGATCGCGACGATCGCGTCGTGCTTGCTGCCCCGGTGCCCGTCGCCGAAGTTGGTGAAGGCGGTGCCGACGGTGTAGAGCACCGGGAACACCTGGAACGCGAGCAGGAAGAGAGTTCCGGGCACGAGGTACTTCGCCGGGACGTGCCGTCGGGTCAGGTAGAGGTGGCAGAGCCCCGCCGTGGCGGCGACCAGCAGCGCCAGCCCGACCCACGCCTCGGCGTCCACCAGCGGAAAGGCCGCCCAGACGGCGATCCCGACGATCAGTCCGAGCAGGACGGCCCTGACGGCCAGGGCGGTCGCCGTCACCGCGGGACGGTGCGGACGGACCGGGCGGCGGCGCGGCGCGTCGTCCGGCGCGACCACGGTCGGGTCCTCGGACCGGTGCGGGACCGGACCGGCCGGCCCCGCACCGAGCTCGTGGTTGTCCATGGCCGCGGGTTACTTGATCTGGTCCGCGATGGTCCTGCCCGCGGAGGTGATCGTGGCCGCCGGGTCGGCGCCGCCGATGATCGCGGCCTCGGCCTTGCCGAACGGGTCCCAGACCGCGGCCATCGCCGGGATCGCCGGTAGCACGGCGCCGTCCCTGCCGGCGTCGAGGAACTTGGCCAGATCCGGGTCGGCTCCCCTGACCTGGTCGAGGGCGGCGGTCAGCGCCGGCGGGCGCGGGTCGGCCTGGTACAGCGCCACGGCCAGGTCGGGGGTGGAGACGTAGTTGGCGACGAACTCCTGCGCGACGGCCTTGTTCTGGCCCTTGGCCGCCACGTAGAACGCCTGCACGCCGACGAACGGCCGCGCCGGACCGGCGCCGGCGAAGCCGGGGACCGGGGTGACGTCGTAGGCGAGGCCGGCCTTCTTGATGTCGGTGGTCGCCCAGGGGCCGGAGACGAGGAAGGCGCACTTCCGGTCGGTGAAGAGGGAGATCGAGTTCTCGGCGGTGATGGAACGCTTCAGGACGCCCTCGCCCTTCTCACCGAGGGCGGCGATCTTCTTGAAGGCCGCGATCGAGTCGGGGGTGCCGACGCCCAGGACCTTCGGGTCGTAGTCGCCGGTGGGGGTGGTGCCGAAGAGCGTGCCGCCGGCCGAGCTGTACAGCGGGTAGATGTGGTAGGCGTCCCCGTTCTGCCCGACCTGGAGACAGAGCACCTCGCTGACCTTCCGGTCGGCCTTGAGCCGCTTGCCCGTCGCGACCAGCTCCTCGATCGTCGAGGGAGCCTGCGGGGCGAGCTCGGTGTTGCGAATCAGCGCCAGGTTCTCCATCGCGTACGGCACGCCGTAGACCTGGCCGCCGAACGTGACCGCCTTGAGCGCGGTGGGGTGGTAGGCGTCCCGCTGCCCCGCGGAGAGCTGGATGGGGTCGATGGCGCCGTTCTGCACCAGGTTGCCGATCCAGTCGTGCGCGCCGACGACGATGTCCGGGCCGCTGCCCTGCTGCGACGCGGTGACGAAGTTGCTCTGCAGGACGTCGTTGGCGACGGCCTGTACCTCGACGGTGACACCGTTGGCCTGGCCGAACTTCTCGGCGAAGGGTTTGAGGGCGGCGGTGCGCTTGTCGTCGGCCCAGATGACCAGCGTGCCGCCGGCGGCTCTGGGAGATTCGGAGGCGGTGGGTTCGTCGTCGCCGCCACAGCCGGCGGCGGCCAGCGCCAGGGCGAGGGCGGCGGCCACACCCGCGCTACGGATGCGCATCGGTACTCCTGTCTATCGAGCCGACCGGCCGCGCACGACGGTCAGGTCGGCGAAGGAAGGGTCTTGTTGTCTCCATCCGGCGCCGGGGACGACGGCGAACGACCGAAGAAGCCGGACGGCGTACCCGCGCCGCTGCTGGTGCCTGTTGCGGGGACGTTAGCAAGACGTTGCAGGCAATGGAAGGGCTTGCAAGATCTGCGCAAGATCTTGCCAATGGGTTAGAGTGCGGCCATGCGTGCACGACTGGCCGACATCGCCGCCCAGGCCGAGGTGAGCGAGGCGACCGTGTCGCGGGTGCTCAACGACCGCCCCGGCGTGGCGCCGGAGACCCGGCGGGCCGTGCTGGCCGCGCTCGACGTCCTCGGTTACGAGCGGCCGGCCCGGCTGCGCAAGCGCAGCCGGGCGGGACTGGTCGGGCTGGTGGTGCCGGAGCTGGAGAACCCGATCTTCCCGGCCTTCGCCCAGGTCATCGAGTCCGGGCTGGCCCAGGCCGGCTTCACCTCCGTGCTGTGCACCCAGACGCCCGGTGGCGTCACCGAGGACGAGTACGTCGAGATGCTGCTCGACCGGCAGGTCTCCGGAATCGTCTTCGTCTCCGGCCTGCACGCCGACACCGCGGCCGACCACACCCGCTACCGGGACCTGCTCGCCCGGCCGTTGCCGATCGTCCTGATCAACGGTTACGTGCCGGACATTCCGGCCCCCTTCGTCTCCTGTGACGACCGGGAGGCCGCCGAGCTGGCCGTGGCGCACCTGGTGGCACTCGGACACCGCAGGATCGGGCTGATCACGGGGCCCGGCCGGTTCGTGCCGGTGCAGCGGAAGGTGGCCGGCTTCAGGGCCGCGATGAGGCGTCTGCTCGGGGTGACCGACGAGGAGCTCGACGAGCTGGCCGAGCTGTCGCTGTTCGGCGTGGAGGGTGGCGAGGCCGCCGCCGCCCGGCTGCTCGACCGTGGGGTGACCGGCCTGGTCTGTGGCTCCGACCTGATGGCGCTCGGGGCGATCCGGGCGGCCCGGCAGCGCGGTCTGTCGGTTCCCGACGACCTCTCCGTGGTCGGCTACGACGACTCACCCCTGATGGCGTTCACCGACCCACCGCTGACCACGATGCGCCAGCCGGTCACCGCGATGGCGGTCGCCGCGGTCCGCGCGCTGGTCGACGAGATCAACGGGCACGCCGCCCCCCACTCGGAGTACGTCTTCCGCCCCGAGCTGGTGGTCCGCGGCTCGACCGCGGTCGCCCCCGGAGCCGCCGGCGTCCCGCCCGCCCGGCCCGCCGACGCCGCGCGCCCGGCCCAGCCGGCCGGCTCCACGGATCTGGCCCTGCCGGTCTGACCCGACACGTACTCGCAAGTCTTGCGCAATTTTTGCTTGACTTTTTCAGCGCTCACCCGGCATGCTGCGCTGGCCCGTCCACCCCTTTCCGAGACGAGGAACGGAAGCACCCCCACATGAGCGCAACCCCCACGCCACCCCGGTCGACCGACGACTGGTGGCGGTCCGCCGTCGTCTACGAGGTCTACGTCCGCAGCTTCGCCGACGGCGACGGCGACGGGAACGGCGACCTGATCGGACTCCGCAGCCGACTGCCCTACCTGCGGGACCTCGGCGTGGACGCGCTCTGGCTCACCCCGTTCTACCGATCCCCCATGGTCGACGGCGGATACGACGTCGCCGACTACCGCGACGTGGATCCGCTCTTCGGCACGCTCGCCGACTTCGACGCGATGGTCGCCGACGCCCACGCGCTGGGGCTGCGGATCATCGTCGATCTCGTCCCGAACCACACCTCGAGCGCCCACCCCTGGTTCAGGGCGGCGCTGGCCAGTCCGCCCGGCTCGCCGGAACGGGACCGCTACCTGTTCCGGGACGGTCGGGGCGAGGCCGGCGAACTGCCGCCGAACGACTGGGAGTCGATCTTCGGCGGCCCGGCCTGGACCCGGGTCGCGGACGGTCAGTGGTACCTGCACCTGTTCGACCCGGCACAGCCCGACCTGAACTGGCGGCATCCCGAGGTGCGCGCCGAGTTCGAGGAGATCCTGCGGTTCTGGCTGGACCGCGGGGTCGACGGCTTCCGGATCGACGTGGCGCACGGGATGATCAAGGCGGAGGGGTTGCCGGACGTGGGCTTCGGCCTGCTCACCACCGGCCAACCCCAGATCGAGCTGCTCGGCAGGGGGCGACTCCCCTACTTCGACCAGGACGAGGTGCACGACATCTACCGCTCCTGGCGTCCCATCCTGGACAGCTACCCGGGCGGGCGGATGGCGGTCGCCGAGGCGTGGGCCGAGACCCCACAGCGGCTGGCCCGCTACGTCGGCCCGGACGAGCTGCACCAGGTCTTCAACTTCGACTTCCTCGACGCGACCTGGGCGGCCGACTCGTTCCGGAAGGTGATCGACACGGCGCTCGCCGAGTCGGCGATCGTCGGCGCGCCGACCACCTGGGTGCTGTCCAACCACGACAAGCCCCGGCACGTCACCCGGTACGGCGACGGCGCGCTCGGGCTGCGCCGGGCCCGCGCCGCCGCCCTGCTGATGCTCGCCCTACCCGGCTCCGCGTACCTCTACCAGGGCGAGGAACTGGGGCTACCCGAGGTCCACGACATCCCGGACGAGCTGCGCCAGGACCCGGCCTTCCGACGCACCGGACAGAGCCGGGACGGCTGCCGGGTGCCGTTGCCGTGGGGTGGCGACGTGCCCCCGTACGGCTTCGGGCCGCGCGACGGTGGTCCGTCCTGGCTGCCGGCACCGCCGACCTGGCGGGCACTCTCGGTCGCCGCCCAGACCGGGCGACCCGACTCCACGCTGGAGCTCTACCGTGCGGCGTTGCGGCTGCGCCGCGAGCTGCCGGCGACCACCGGGGTGGAGTGGCTGCCGAGCGAGCCCGATGTCCTCGCCTTCGCCCGCACCGATCCGGCCGGCTCGCGCCGCGTCGTCTGCGTGGTCAACCTCGGCACCGCTCCGCTGCCGGTCGGCGGGTACGGCGCGCCGCTGCTGACCAGCGCGCCACTGGTCGACCGGGACGGCGAGCCGACGCTGCCGGTCGACGCCGCCGGCTGGTTCGCCCAGCGCTGACCCGGACCGGATCAGCTCTCCGCGGTGAGCAGGCTGGCGATCCGGGCGAACCCGGCGCGGATCTCCGCCGGCGAGGGCGGCGGCTGTGGTTGGGCCACCCGCCGGGTGCTGTCCCCGACGTCGCTCTCCGGGACGACATCCTCGAAGTCGCCGTAGAGGCTGGCGTCCTCCAGCTGCGCCGCCTCGTCCTCGGCGGCCCGCTGCGCCGCGGTGATCTCGGCTCGGATCTCCTCGGGGGAGACCTTGGGCAGCAGCGGCTCGACCACCGCCATCAGTTCCTCGTCGGCGACCACCGACTCGGCCAGCGCGAGCGCGTGTGGCCGCTCGTACGGGCCGCAGACCACCGGTTCCCACTCGTCCTCGTCGTCGAGCGGACCGAAGGTGATGATCCAGGGCAGGCCGAGGATCGGGGAGTCGTCCGGCAGTTCCAACGTCACGAGTGTGCCCACGCCGCTCATCATGACGGGGACCAGGTTCCGATTCGTGGCTTTTCCGGTAACAGGGCGATTCGCGGCTTCCCATAGGAGTGTCCCGGTTCCGGCTCACCCTGTTGCCCGCCCGTCCTCGTTCTCCGGGCGCTCGACCGACCCTGGCGGCTCGGCCCGCGGCTCGGCCGGGGCCGGCCCGGACGGCGGTCGGCGCGACGGATCGGCCGGATCCGGGACGGGGGCGCTGCGGGCCAGGTCCACGACCCGGCCGTGCCGGCCGGTCGCCGCGAGCGCCGCCCCGAACAGCAGCAACTGGTTGAACAGGTAGAGGTAGATCAGCAGTCCGACGGCGCCGGCGACCACCGTGTACGCCGGATTGCGCTCCCAGCGCATCACGTAGTAGCGCCCCAGCGAATTGAGCAGGGTGATGCCGAGCGCCACCACCGCCACCGGCAGCCGCCACCGCCGGAAGCTCATGTGCAGCCGCGGCACGGCGAGCAGCAGCGCCGAAGCCAGCAGCACGTTGACCAGGAACGCCAGCAGCCAACTGGCGATCGAGAGGACGACGGAACGGGAGCCCAGCGCCCAGCGCAGCAACGACTCCACCGCGTCCACCGCGCCGAGCGAGAGCCCGAGCAGCACGAAGATGCCGACCAGGATCGCCAGATCGATGAGCTGACGGATCACGACGTAGCCGGGATTCTGGGCCAACCCGTGGATCAGCCGCTGGGACGAGCGGATCGACTCCACCCAGCCGATCCCGGTGATCACCAGCAGGATCAGCCCGACGGTCCCCGGCGCCCGGCTCGCCTGCCGGATCTGCTCCGGGTCGACGAACGGCAGGTTCCGGTGCAGGAAGTCCACGATCACCCGGCCGCTTTCGGGACCGTCCCCGAGCAGTGCCCCGAGCACCGTGTACGAGACCAGGCCGAGTGCGAAGACGGCGAAGAAGCCGTAGTAGGCGATCGCCGCCGCCAGCCGGCTGCCGAGCACGTCCGTGTAGCGCCCCATCGCCCGAGCCAGGTCGTCGAACCACGGCCATCGGCGGCGTCGCTCGACCAGCCACCGGTTCAGGCGGGCGAGCAGCCGGTCCGCGGGTGTCACGGTGCCGTCCTCGCCCGCCCACCCGCCGGCCGGCCGACCGGCGCCGCGACGGGCCGGATGCTCAGCCACCGAGCCGGAACTCGCGACGCGGCTGCCACCGAGCCTCGTCGCTGTGGGAGAAGAGGGTGAACTTCTCGACCTTGAAGACCGCCGAGAAGTCGGCCAGGTCCTCGTACACCCTGTCGAGCGCCTCGGCAGGAACGTCCTGGGCGACCGTGACGTGCGGATGGTAGGGAAAGCGGTTCTCCCGACGCAGCTCGGGCGCCGACCCGATGGCGCCGGCCAGCAGCTCGCACTCGCTGATTCCGGCCGCGACCACCACGAACACCACGTCGGTCACGGGCCGGAACGTGCCGGTCCCGCGCAGGTGCAGCAGGTACGGCTGGTGCGCGGCGGCCACCGCGGCCAGGTGGCGCTCCACCACCGGAAGGCTGGCCGCCGGGATGTCGGTCGGCCCGAGCAGCGTCAGGTGGGCCGGGACGTACGCCGCCTGCGGGTCACCGGCCTCCGCCCGGCGCCGGGTGAGAAACCCGCACCACGGTTCGGGAATGTCCACCGCGACCCCGACCCGGACCATCGGAACGCCGGGGTCCTGTGATCCGTCCGTGACAGCCATCCTCCGCTCCCCACCCGCCGACCGGCACCATCCGGCCGGCGCCACTGTCCGTCGGCGCCGGCCCGCCCACCTGCGGCCCGGCGCGCCGGGCCGGAGGTGGGCGGGCGGGGCCGGCTAGTCGGGTCGGGCACCCGGCAGGAACCCGATCCGGTCGTACGTGAGGCGTAGCGTCTCCGAGGCCACCGCGCGGGCCTTCTCCGCGCCGCGCGCCAGCAGCTTGTCCAGTTGGGCCAGGTCGTCCAGGTACTGCCGGGTCCGCTGCTGGATCGGTCCGACGAAGTCGGCCACCACCTGGCCCAGGTCCTTCTTCAGGTCGCCGTACCCCTTGCCGTCGTACGCCTCGACGAGATCGTCGATCGACCGCCCGGACAGCGCGGCGTAGATCGTCAGCAGGTTGGAGATTCCCGGCTTCCGCTCCGGGTCAAAGATGATCTCCCTGCCGGTGTCGGTGACCGCGGAGCGGATCTTCTTGGCCGACCGGGCCGGGTCCTCCAGCAGTTCGATGATCCCGGCCGGGGAGGACGACGACTTCGACATCTTCGCCGTCGGATCCTGCAGGTCCGTGATCTTCGCGGTGTCCTTGACGATGTACGGCGACGGCACGGTGAAGGTCGGCCCGAAGCGGCTGTTGAAGCGCTGCGCCAGGTCGCGGGTCAACTCCAGGTGCTGCCGCTGGTCCTCACCGACCGGTACCGCGTCGGCCTGGTAGAGCAGGATGTCGGCGGCCTGCAGGATCGGGTACGTGAAGAGCCCGACGCTGGCCCGTTCGGCGCCCTGCCTGGCCGACTTGTCCTTGAACTGCGTCATCCGGCTCGCCTCGCCGAACCCGGTGAGACAGTTCAGCACCCAGGCGAGCTGCGAGTGCTCCGGCACGTGGGACTGGACGAAGAGGGTGCAGCGCTCGGGGTCGAGTCCGACGGCCAGCAGCTGTGCCGCGGCGACCCGGGTCCGCCGCCGCAGCGTCGCCGGATCGTGGCCAGCAGTGATCGCGTGCAGATCGACCACGCAGTAGTAGGCGTCGTGGGTCTCCTGCATCGCCACCCAGTTGCGGATCGCACCCAGGTAGTTGCCGAGGTGGAAGGAGTCGGCGGTTGGCTGGATGCCGGAGAGAACCCGGGGCCGGGCAGGAACGTCGGACATGCCGGCAATTCTGACAGCATCGACGGCCCCCTGTCCCGGCCGGTCGGGTGCCAGGTCCGTCATCGCCCGACATCGCCCGGGGCGCGAAGCGTGGCGAACCAGACGTGGCCGGCAGGACACCGGACGCGACGGTGCCGGTGGCGGCAGCCCTCCGTCGCCGACGCGCTCAGGACCCGGCGTCCTCCTCGGTCCGGGCCGCCGGCACGCTGACCGGCTGCTCCGGGTCGGGAACCGGGACGATGCCCACCCGGGCCGCCCGACGCCCCTCCACCGCCAGCACCCGCAGCAGCCAGCCGCCCGCCGGCGGTCCGCCGTCGGGGGCGGCGGTGGCGCCCGGCGGGCCGGGAAGGGTGAGGGGCTGTCCGCCCGGTACGGCCACCTCGTCGCCGGCACGGGGCAGCCGGCCGAGGGCCGCCATCACGAAGCCGCCGACCGTCTCGTACGGGCCGGGCGGCAGCGCCAACCCGGTCCGCTCGGCGAAGTCGGCCAGGTTGAGCCGGCCGTCCACCTCGGTCGGCCGGCCCGGCGGCAGCTCGGGCACCACGTCGTACCCGTCGTGGATCTCGCCGACCAACTCCTCGATCAGGTCCTCCAGGGTGACGATGCCGGCGGTGCCCCCGTACTCGTCGACCACCACCGCGAGGTGGTGCCCCTCCCGGCGCATCTCCGTGAGGGCGGCGAGGATCCGCTTGGTGCCGGGCACCTTCTTGACCTCCCGGGTCAGCTCGCCGACGGTGTTCCGGAGGTCGTCCTCGGGGTGCAGGAGCACGTCCCGCAGGTGTACGAAGCCGATCACGTCGTCGTGGGTGCCGTCGACCACCGGATACCGGCTGTGGGTGTCGGTCCGGACGAGCCGGGCCGCCTCCGCCAGGGTCAGCCGGGCGGCCAGGAAGACCACCTCGGTCCGGGGCACCATGACCTCGCGGACCATCCGGGCCCCCGAGACCAGCACCTCGTCGATGATCCGCCGTTCGACCGGGTCGAGCAGGACGTTGGCGGCGACCAGGTCGCGCAGCTCCCGCTCGCTGATCTGCTCCCGGCCGGCGGTCGGGCTGGCTCCGAGCAGGGCGGTCACCAGTCGGGTCGAGGCGTCCGCGGCCCGCACGACGATCCGGGCCAGGCCGCGCGCCAGCGGGCCGGGTTGTCGTCGAGTACGCCCCGGCAATCGTCGCCGGGGCCCGGTACTTCCGGGGTCCCGCATGGCAGAGATGGTAGACACCGGGGACGTTCGCCGCGGAGGACCACGAACCGCCGTGTGTTCGGCTCTGGTCGGAGCCGGCCGATCGTGGTGGAATGCTCGGGCAGTTGCTCCGGTCGGCCGGGTGCCGGCCGGGCGGTCGGGGAAGGGTTGCCGTGACCGCACAGCACGGCGTGACGGATCGGTCCGGGACACCGGTCGAGGTCCGCGCCACCGCCGGCTTCGTCCGGGCGTACGGCGGGCGGCCGGCCGGGATGTGGGCGGCCCCCGGGCGGGTCAACCTCATCGGCGAGCACACCGACTACAACGACGGGTTCGTGCTGCCGTTCGCGCTTCCCCGGCGTACCGTCGTCGCCGCCGCGCCCGACACGGGACGGCGCTGGACGGTCTGGTCGGAGCAGACCGGCGAACGGGTCTCGTTCGGCCGGGCCGACGCCGCCGAACCCGGGCGGGTGACCGGATGGGCGGCGTACGTGGCCGGGGTGGTCTGGGCACTGCGCGAGGCCGACCTCGACGTACCCGTCGCCCGGTTGGCCGTCGCCTCCGACGTGCCGTTGGGGGCCGGGCTCTCCTCGTCGGCCGCCCTGGAGGCGGCGGTGCAGGCCGCGCTGCTCGACCTCGGCGACGTGGACGTGCCGGTCGCGGACCGCCCGGGCCTCGCCCAGCGGGCCGAGAACGGGTACGTCGGCGCGCCCACCGGCATCATGGACCAGTTCGCCGCCGTCTGTTGCCGGGCCGGGCACGCGCTCTTCCTCGACTGCCGGTCGCACGCCGTGGAGCACGTCCCGTTCGACCTCGACGCCGCCGGCCTGGCCATCCTGGTGGTCGACACGCGGGCGCCGCACCGGCACGTCGACGGCGAGTACGCCGCCCGGCGCGCCGCCTGCGAGTACGCCGCCGCCGCGCTCGGCGTGCCGGCGCTGCGCGACGTCGACATCGACGACCTCGATGCGGCGCTGGCCCGGCTCGACGATCCGGTGGTACGCCGCCGGGTGCGACACGTGGTCACCGAGAACCACCGGGTGCGCCAGACGGTCGACCTGCTCCGGGCGGGTCGGCTGGCCGCGATCGGGCCGCTGCTGACCGCCTCGCACGACTCGATGCGGGACGACTTCGAGATCACGGTGCCGGAGGTGGACACGGCGGTCGAGGCGGCCCTGGCCGCCGGTGCGTACGGCGCCCGGATGACCGGCGGCGGCTTCGGCGGCTGCGTCCTCGCCCTGGTCGACGCGACGGCCGCCGAGACGGTGGCGGCCGCGATCGCCCGGGCGTACGCCGACCGCGGCTACGCCGCGCCGGAGTGCTTCACCGCCCGTCCCGGCTCGGGGGCCGGACGTATCGGCTGAGCACACGTGACCCGGCGGTTGGTCGGGGCCCCGACCGCCGGCGCGACCCCGGGCCCCGCCGGGGCCGCGCGGGGGTTGCCACGAAGGCGCGCGGTCGCCTCCCGCTCCCCGGCCCGCCTCAGCCGGTCTTGACGATCATGCCTGCGGCGACGGTGCGGTTGGTGGTTTCGTCGATGAGGATGAATCCGCCGGTGGTGCGGTTGCGTCGGT
>CALGAM010000258.1 GCA_937951935.1 uncultured Micromonospora sp.
GTTGGGCTGTTCGCCCATTAAAGCGGTACGCGAGCTGGGTTTAGAACGTCGTGAGACAGTTCGGTCCCTATCCGCCGTGCGCGTAGGATACTTGAGAAGGGCTGTCCCTAGTACGAGAGGACCGGGACGGACGAACCTCTGGTGTGCCAGTTGTCCCGCCAGGGGCACGGCTGGTTGGCTACGTTCGGAAGGGATAACCGCTGAAAGCATCTAAGCGGGAAGCCTGCTTCAAGATGAGGTATCCCTCCCCGTTTGGGGGTAAGGCTCCCAGGTGATGACTGGGTTGATAGGCCGGAGATGTAAGCCAGGTGACTGGTTGAGTTGACCGGTACTAATAGGCCGAGTGGCTTGACTGCAAGGTTTGCTCGTGTTCACTGTGTGATTCCTGGCAAACGAACAACCCTTGGTGTGGTGTGTGGGTTGTTGGTTTGTGTTTAGGGTTACGGCGGTTATAGCGGAGGGGAAACGCCCGGTCACATTCCGAACCCGGTAGCTAAGCCCTCCAGCGCTGATGGTACTGCACTCGGGAGGGTGTGGGAGAGTAGGTCGCCGCCGGACATTCTTGTGGTGTGGGGGTCACCCGGGTCACCCGGGTGACCCCCACACAGGTTTCTGAGGATTTTTCCCGGCCCGTCGTTCGCCGACCGCCGCGGCTGTGGCGACCCGCCGGGCCGGAAGGTCACGGGCGGACGGGCGTGTCGGCCGGCTCCCACGGCCCCGGCCCACCGAGGCTGCGGCAGCCCTCAGGATCCGGTGGGAGGGAGCCGACAGCCGCCGTCCGCCAGCCCGCGAAGACCCTGGACTATCCGCCCAGGCTGGCCGCCGCGTTGCGGATGGCCTGGGCGAAGTAGCTCACCTGGGTGTAGACGCCGGGGTAGTTGGGCCGGGCGCAGCCGTACCCCCAGCTGACGATGCCGATCTGGATCCAGGCGTTGTTCGCGTCCCGCCGGAACAGCGGGCCACCCGAGTCACCCTGGCAGGTGTCGACGCCGCCGGACAGGTAGCCGGCGCAGATCTCCTCGGCCGGAATGATCGCGCCGTTGTACGAGCTCGGACCGTTGCAGACCGAGTCACTGACGAACGGGACCGTCGCCTTCATCAGGTACCGCTGCTGCGCACCGCCCTCCCGGGTGGCCCCCCAGCCCGCGATGGTGAAGGTGCCGTTGTCGTAGGCGGTGGTGGTCGTGATCGGGAGCGTGGCGAGGCCCGTCACCGGGGTGGCCAGCCGGATCAGCGCCCAGTCGTCGCCGTACCCGTTGTAGCCGGGCGCCCGGTAGACGTAGTTGGACCGGACCTGGATCCTGTTGGACGACTGGAGGTCGACGCTCCCGAGGGTGGCGGTGATGCTCGTGTCCGCCCCGGTCCGGCCGACGCAGTGCGCGGCGGTGAGGACCAGACGCGGGCTGTAGAGCGATCCACCGCAGCCCATCGAGAGCCGCACCATGAACGGGAACTCTCCCTCGGCGGCGCGGGTGCCCCCGACGACGAGCTGCGGGGCGGCGGCGGCCGGTGCGGCCAGGGTGACTCCGCCGAGGGTCACCGCGGCCAGGGCGGTGGCGGCGAGTCGGGTGAGGATACGCCAGCGAACCATGGGGTTCTCTCCAACCATGGACGGCGCGCCTTGTGGGCGCGCGCCTTCACGATGCCGGCAGCGTAAGGATCATATCTGCAGATAGCAATACGTGAATGTCATCCTGGATGTGTCATACCATCCGGATGTGGTGGCCCGTCCGCAGGTGCGGCAGGGTTACCGCCCGCAGACGTACCGGGGCTCGGCCTGGTACGTCCAGGTGAACTTCTCCCGCTTGACGACCCGGCCGTCCCGGTGGAACAGCCGCCAGGCGTCCTGGGTGAACCCGGTGCTGCCGTTGGTCGGGATGCAGGAGGGACCCGGTTCCAGGTGGACCACCCGGGGCTTGGTGATGTTCCGGCGCGGGCTCCACTCGGTGGTGATCTTGTCCCAGACCCTGGTGCTCCAGATCGACACGGTGATCGAGTTCGAGGTGTACGACGTGTCGATGAGGACACCGTACGGGGTGTTGTTCCGGAACTTGAAGTCGAGGTCGGGCCAGAAGATCGTCGACTCGATGACCGGCGGGTACCGGTCGAACCAGTACGAGTGCGGCTTGTGTTCGACGTCCTCCAGCCCCGCGTAGTAGATCGCGTTGAACAGGGTGGTGGTGAACTGTGACACCCCGCCGCCGACCCCCGGTACGAGCTTGCCGTCGACGATGACCGGGGCGTCGCGGTATCCCTGGCGGTAGCCGCGCTCGCCGGTGTGCCCGTTGAGCGAGAACGTCTCTCCCGGCATGACCAGGGCGCCGTCGACCTCCTTGGCGACGGTCACGATGTTCTGGCTGCGCGGAGACTCGAGTCCGCCGGTGAATTTCGTGGTGAAGGTCGAAACCCGCTCCCTGATTCCGAGCTTCGACAGCTTCTCGGTGGTGAGTTTCGGCTCGACCGTCCGCAGGACGCCCTTCACCTCACGGCCGTCCCGCCGCGGGAGCACCTCCAGCAGGTCCCGGCTCAGCGCGGCGACGTCCAGCTGCCGGCCGTTGCGGCCGGCGACCATCCGGGGTTTGCCGTCCTGGATCGACATGCTCGCGTCCCTCGCCGTGACCTCGATCCGGGCGAGCTGGTTGGCCAGCGCCGCGCGGAGTTTCTTCGCGTCGACGCGCGGCACGATCCGCCCGGTCTCGTCGGCGGTCAGGACGAGACTCTTCGCGATCGCCGGTGGGCCGACGGTGATGGCGCCGTGCTCGGTGGTCACGGTGACCGGGGCGGAGACCGCCGGTCTGGCGAGTTCGTCGACGAGTCGGTCCACCTCCTCGGCGGTGGTCGCCGGGTGCGTCTCGACCAGCGGTATCACCACCGGCCGGCCGCTGAGCCAGCCGTCTCGGATCGCCCTGGCGGAGTCCTCGGCGCGCAGATCCCAGCCCGGCTTCGGATAGACCGGTACCGGCGTGGTGCCGTCGAACCGGACGGCCGGCATGGTCATCCGCCGGTCGACCTCGCCGACGATCCTCCGGAGTTCCGCGTCGAGCCGCTCCGGGTCCACGGCGACGACCGGGGTGACCTCCCGGGAGCCGAAGAGCAGCCGCAACGGGCTGGGGCGGTGGTCGACCGCCGCCGCCACGGTCGCCTCCACGTCGACGGCGAGCCCGACCGCGGTCGGCGACACCTCGCCGGTCTTCTCGCCGATCCGCACCACCACCGGCGCGTGGAGGTCGTCGCGCCGGTCCAGGCTGGACCGGAGCAGCCGGGCCGCCTCCGCCCGGCTCTTCCCGCCCAGGTCCAGACCGAGAACGCGGGTGCCGCGCGGCACCTCGCCGGCGTACGCGTACCCGGCCGTGGCGGCGCCCGCGGCGAGCAGGACGACGACGGCGACGCCACCGGCGAGCAGTGTCCGACGACGCCGGGTGGATCCGCCCTCACGCGCGTCGTCGGGCGCGGACGGGCCCGTCGGCCGGCCCGCCGCGGCGGAGGCACCGGTCGTCGCCTGCCCACCGGCGGTGGCCGGTCCGCCGGCGCCGGACCTGGTCGCCCCCGGCCGGATTCCCGAGCCCTGCTCCAGGGGCCAGGTGACGGCGGTGATCGGGATCGTCGGACGGTCGTCGACAGAGGGCCGGACAGGGGTCAGTTCGGCGGTCGGCTGCTCGTCGGCTGGCAGTGTCGCCCCGCCGTACTGACGACCGTTCTGCTCGCCGTCGTGACTCACGGACACCTCGATCAGCGTGAACGATGGCGGGCGCCGACCGGCCCGCGCGGCAAGACCTGAACGACTACGGTAACCAAGCCTGGGTGACTACGGTAACCAGAGCCCACCCGTGACAGACAACGAGGCCGAGGACCAACCGGCTTCCCGACGTCCACCACCGGCGTACACCCGGATGCTCTCGTTTCGACATCCGGCCCGCTTATGCTCCGACGATCACCCCTAATCGGGAGGCAACCTGATGCGCCGGAACAGACGCGGACGACGTCCGCTCACGGTGTTGGGCGTACTTGTCACCAGTAGTGCGCTCGGACTGACCAGTGGTGTTGCCGCCTTCGCCGCGGAACCCACGGCGTCACCCTTCATCAGCGAGATCCACTATGACAACGCCGGTACCGACACCGGCGAGGCCATCGAGGTCGAGGCCCCGGTCGGCTACGACCTGACCGGGTGGCAGCTCGTCCTCTACAACGGGAGCAACGGCTCCGTGTACGGCACGCGGACCCTGCGCGGTGTCGTGCCGGCGGCCGGCGTGGTCGTCGAGACGTACCCGACGGACGGGATCCAGAACGGGTCGCCGGACGGCGTCGCGCTGGTCGCACCCGACGGAAGTGTCGCCGAGTTCCTCAGCTACGAGGGCAGCTTCACCGGCGTCGGCGGGCCGGCCGACGGGCTCACCGCGACCGACATCGGGGTCGCCGAGTCCGGCAGCACCCCGGTCGGCCACTCGTTGCAGAAGATCGACGGCACGTGGCGGCCACCGGCGCCGCACACCTTCGGTGTCCGGAACTCCGGCGGCGGGTCCGAGCCCGAGCCGGGCGGCTGCGACGTCGCCGTCGACCACACCATCGCCGAGGTTCAGGGGACCGGCGACGCGACCCCGCTGGCCGGCACCCGGGTCACCGTGGAGGGTGTGGTCACCGCCGACCACCGCAGCGGCGGCTACAACGGCATCTACCTCCAGACCGCCGGCAGCGGCGGCCGCGCCCCGGCCGCCGGGACCGCCTCGGACGGGATCTTCGTCTACCTGACCGGCAACACCGCCAACCACCCGGACGTCACGATCGGGGACCGGATCCGGGTGAGCGGCACCGCCGGCGAGTACAACGGGCTCACCCAGCTCAGCATCGCGACCCGCGACGACGTACAGCTCTGCGAGCGCGGCGTCCCGCTGCCCGAGCCCGTGCCGTTGGAGCTGCCGCTGGACGAGGCCGGCCGGGAGTCGGTCGAGTCGATGCTGGTGGCCCCGGTCGGCCGTTTCACCGTCTCCGAGGTCTACAACACCAACCGGTACGGCGAGGTGGTGCTGGCGGCGGGCGACAGGGCCGCGCCGATCCCCACCGACCTGGCCCGACCCGGCACCGAGCAGGCCCGGCAGATCGCGGCCGACAACGCACGGCGTCGGCTGCTGGTCGACGACGGGAAGACCACCAACCTCGCGACCGCCGGCCTGCGCCCGCCGTACGTCTCCCCGACCAGCCCGCTGCGGGTCGGCGACTCGGTGGAGGCGTTCGGCCCGAGCGTGTTGTCGTACTCCTTCAACGAGTGGCGGCTGCAGCCCACCGTCCCGGTCGACGCCGACACCCCGCCGGCCGGCCGGACCACGTTCAAGTCGACCAACCCGCGGACCCCGGCACCGGCCGACGTCGGCGGTGACGTGCGCCTGGCCAGCTTCAACGTGCTGAACTACTTCGTCCACTTCGGGGGCGAGGCCCGGGGCGCCGCCGACGAGGCCGGCCTCGCCCGGCAGGAGGCGAAGATCGTTTCCGCGATCACCGCCCTCGGTGCCGACGTGGTCGCGCTGGCGGAGATCGAGAACTCGGTCCGGTTCAACCCGGACGACCCGCAGCAGGCGCTGAAGCGGCTGGTCGCGGCACTGAATGCCGCCGAGGGGGCGGGTACCTGGGACTACGTCCGCACCCCGGCCGACCTGCCGCCTCCCGCCCAGCAGGACGTGATCACCTCGGCGATCATCTTCAAGCCGGCGAGGGTCACCCCGCAGGGCCCGTCCCGGTCGCTGAACGACGAGAGCGTCTGGTTCAACGCCCGGGAGCCGATCGCCCAGACCTTCACCGCCGGTTCGGCCACCTTCACCGTGATCGCCAACCACCTCAAGTCCAAGAGCGGTTCGGACTCGGCCACCGGCGACAACGCCGACGTCGGTGACGGGCAGGGCGCGTTCAACGGCGACCGGGTACGGCAGGCCCGCTCCCTGGTCAGCTTCGCGGAGCAGCTGAAGGAGTCCAGCGGCAGCGACGACGTGCTGCTGCTCGGCGACTTCAACGCCTACACCCAGGAGGACCCGATGCGGGTCCTCTACGACGCCGGTTACGTCGACCTCAACACCAGCGGCGCGGCGAGCTACGTCTACGGGGGCGAGTCCGGGTCGCTGGACCACGCGGTCGCCTCGCCGTCACTGGCGCGGCGGGTCACCGGCGTCGACGTCTGGCAGATCAACTCGCACGAGTCGTACGCCTTCCAGTACGACGGGCACCCGGCGTTCTACGCCCCGGACCCGTACCGGGCCAGCGACCACAACCCGATCGTGGTCGGGCTCGACACCGGCACCGCGCCCGCGGGCCCGGTCGAGCTGCAACTGCTGGGCATCAACGACTTCCACGGCCGGCTGGAGTCCCCGGTCACCGTGGACGACCAGCCGGTCGGCGGTGCGGCCCAGCTCGCCGGCCTGGTCGGGCGGTTGCGGGCCGAGAACCCGAACACCCTGTTCGTCTCCGGCGGCGACAACATCGGCGCCTCCACGTTCATCTCGGCGATCGACGGGGACAACCCGACGATCGACGCGCTGAACCAGATGGGTCTGGCCGCGTCCGCGGTCGGCAACCACGAGTTCGACAAGGGCATCGCGGACCTGACCGGGCGGGTCACCGACCGGGCCCGATTCCCGCTGCTCGGGGCGAACGTCTACCGGGGTGACGAGCGGGCGTTGCCGGCGTACTCGATCAGCGAGGTCGGCGGCGTCCGGGTCGGCTTCGTCGGCGTGGTCACCGAGCAGACCGCCTCGCTGGTCAGCCCGGACGGCATCGCCGGGATCACCTTCCGGGACCCGGTGGCCGAGGCGAACGCGGTCGCGGCCCAGCTCAAGGACGGCGACGAGGCCAACGGCGAGGCCGACGTGGTGGTGCTGCTCGCCCACGAGGGAGCGGCGACCGAGAACATCGGCTCGGCCGAGGATCTGGCGAACGACCCCGTCTTCGGGCCGTTCACCCGGGTCGACGCGACCATCGACGTGATCTTCAGCGGGCACACCCACCAGCCGTACGCGTTCCGGCTGCCGGTCCCCGGCACCGACCGGCTGCGCCCGGTGGTCCAGGCCGAGGACTACGGCAAGCGGCTCGGCCGGGTCACCCTGACCTACGACCCGGCCAGCGGCACGGTCACGGCCTCCGAGGCGGAGCTGGTCGACGTGGTCGGCGTCCCGCAGGACCCGGTGGTGGCCCAGATCGTGGCGGACGCCAAGACCCGCGCCGAGGAGCTCGGCAAGCAGCCGATCGGCTCGATCACCGCGGACATCAGGCGGGCGTACAACGAGGCCGGGAACGAGGACCGGGGCAAGGAGTCGGTGCTCGGCAACTTCATCGCCGACGTCCAGCTCGCCGGCACGAGGGACCCGGGCCGGGGCGGCGCGCAGATCGCGTTCATGAACCCGGGCGGGCTGCGGGCCGACCTGTTGTACGACCCGGACGGCGTGGTCACCTACGCCGAGGCGTTCGCGGTGCAGCCGTTCGCCAACGACGTGGTGACCAAGAGCTACACCGGTGCCCAGATCAAGCAGGTGCTGGAGGAGCAGTGGCAGCCGGAGGGCGCGTCGCGGCCGGTGCTCTGGCTCGGCGTCTCCAAGGGCTTCTTCTACACCTACGACCCGGAGGCGCCGAAGGGCTCCCGGATCACCTCGATGACGCTGAACGGCACGCCGATCGACCCGGCCGCGACGTACCGGGTGACGGTGAACTCGTTCCTCGCCGCCGGCGGGGACAACTTCACCACCCTCGCCGGGGGCACCAACCTGGCGACGACCGGCGACAACGACCTGACCATGCTGGTCGACTACCTCACCAGGTACTCGCCGGTCACCGCGGACGTCCAGCCGCGTTCGGCGGTCGGGCGGCCGGGGCCGCAGTGCACGACGACGATCACCGGGCGGTACGACCGGCCGCTGACCGTCTACACCGGTCTCACCTGCCTGCGGGACGCGACCGTCTCCGGGCCGGTGACCATCCTGCCGGGCGCGTCGCTGGTCGCCACCGGCGGAGCCATCTCGGGACCGGTGACCGCGACCCAGGCGGCGCTGTTCACGCTGGACGGCACCGCCGTCTCGGGCCCGGTGACGGTGGTCGGCACGACCGGCCGGGTGTCGATCGGGTCGGGTCGGGTCAGCGGCCCGATCTCGCTCGCGCTGAACTCCGGCGGGGTACGCCTCGACGGGGTCACGGTCTCCGGCCCGGTCACGCTGACCGACAACGCCGGCACCGAGCCGGTGGTGGTCGCCGCGAACACCATCAGCGGCCCGCTCTCCTGCTCGGGCAACAGCCCGGCACCGGGCAACGACGGCCGGGCCAACACGGTCCGGGGCCCGGCGTCGGGGCAGTGCGCCAGGCTGTGAGCGACGGCTGAGCGAAGCCACGGTGTCGCCGCGGGCCCGTCGACCGTTTCGGTCGGCGGGCCCGCGGTCCGTCGGCGGGATACTGGCCGGGCGGCCGTGTCACCCCCCGGGCCCGCGGGGCCGTCGGCCACGGCCGCCCCGGACAGGACGAGGTCCGGACGCGACGAGCAGCGGAGGAACGAGGGTGGTCGGTTACGAACCGGTGCCGTTGCCGACCGGGGCGGCGGACGCGACCCCGGCCGACGTGGTGGCCGGGATGACCCGCTGGGTGTGCTCGGCTCCGCTGCGGGACCTGGTCGCCGCGTTCGGCGGGACGGTGCCCGGCCGGCTGCCGCTGGACGAGCTGCTGGCCTGGCTCGACGACTTCTCGGCGGTGCACTGGGACTTCCGGCGCCGGCACGGCGCGGCCGAGCGGGACGAGATCGGCGAGGTGGTGCTCCCGCCCGCCGCGGCGGAGGTGGTGGGGGCGGCGGCCACCGCGCTCGGGCTGGTCGATCCCGCTGCCGTTCCCGCCCGGCGCTACGACCACCTGCTGGTCCTGGGCGGCCTGGCCCGCTCCTGCCTGCACCGGACGGCGTACGCGGCGTACCTGGTGAACTCCGGCCTGGTGGAGGTCGGCGAGGTGGCGGCGCTGGGCAGTTTCCGGCCGCTGCGTCCGGCCGAGACCGCCGGCCTGGACCTGCCCGCCGCCGCCGAGCTGGGCTACGAGGTGGACGCGATGGACCTCGGCATCCGTCTCGGCTTCGGCTACCCGGGCCCCACGGAGGAGCGTGCCTCCACCGGCCCGATCACCCACCACTCCTGGGCGGTGCGGGGCTACCACCCGCCCTCCGGCCCACCGGTGCGGGTGCTCGCCGCGCCGTCGAGCGAGCCGGCGACCCGGCGGGCGCACACCTCGGACACCTACCACTTCTGGGCCGAGGAGGTGCGTCCCGCGCCCGGGGACCGGGTCCTGGTGTTGACCAACCAGATCTACGTGCCGTTCCAGCACTGTGACGCCGTCCGGTCGTTGCGGCTCGGCTACGGATGCGGAGTCGACACCGTCGGGCTGGATCCGGCGCGGCTCTGGCCCGACCGGGCGGTCGCGACGGCCGGACGGTACGCGGCCCACCAGTACCTTCAGGAGATCCGCTCCGCGATCCGCTCGATGCGCGGCCTCTTCCACGCCCTGACGGCGGGTGGGTGAACGGCGGCCGCACGCCGGGTGGGGTGAGCGGCGGTGCGCCCTCGGCCGGTCGTGCTCAGCCGGCGGCCGTGTCGGCGATCGCCTGTCGGAAGACCCGGGAGCGGTGCGCGTAGTTGTCGAACCGGCCGTAGCTGGGCGCGGCCGGGGACATCAGCACCACACCGCCGGCCGGGGTGCGTTCCCGGGCGAGGCGGACCGCGTCGACCAGGTCGTCGGCGAGCACCGTGGTGACGGTGGGGAGATCCTTGACCGCGTCGAGGATCCTGGGCCCGCTGTCCGGGATGCCGATCAGGGTGGCCACGATCTGCTGCCCGGCGAGGAAGTCGCGCAGCGGCCCGTAGTCGACGCCGCGGTCCTCGCCGCCGACGATCACGGTCAGCGGCCGGTCGGCGTACGCCTCGATGGCGTGGATCGCCGACTGCGGGATGGTGGAGAGGGAGTCGTCGACGAAGGTGACCCCGGACGGGTCCTCGATCGGGGTCAGCCGGTGTTCCAGGGCCGGCAGGGTGTCGAGTGCGGCGGCGAGCCGGTCCCGTTCGGCGACGCAGTCGACCCCGAGCGCCTGCAGCGCCGCGAGCGCGACGCAGAGGTTCCACCCGTTGTGCCGGCCGACGAGCCGCAGCGCGGACCGGGGGAAGAGCGGCTCGGTGCCGAGGCGTACCCAGTCGGCGCCGTCCGGGCCGGGGGCGACGTGGAAGGTCGGCGTTCCGTCCGGGGCCGGCGCACCGGCCGCCACCAGCGGCAGCCCGGGGCGGGCGGCGAGCTCGGCGCGGAGTCGGTCGTCGTTTCCGTTGAAGACGACCGCGCGGGGGCGGTGGCCGACCAGGTTGAGTTTGTGCCGGTAGTACTCCGCCTCCCCGCCGGCCCAGTCCAGGTGCTCGGGGGCCAGCGCGGTGAGGACGGCCACGTCGGGCGAGTCGGTGAGGTCGGCGCACTGGTACATCGAGAGTTCGAGGACGTACCGGTCGGCGGGCGGAAGGTCGAGGACCGGGATGCCGATGTTGCCGCCCATCACGTTCGGCCGGTCGACGGCGGCGAGCAGGTGACTGATCAGGTTGGTGGTGGTGCTCTTGCCCTTGCTGCCGGTGACGCCGACGGTGCGTGCGGCGTGGTCGGCCATCCAGAGCGCGGTGCCGCTGGTGATCGGGATGCCGTGCTCGCGCAGGCGGACGACCCAGGGGTGGGTCTCGCCGATCGCCGGGGAGCGGACCACCACGTCCGCGCGGAGCAGGACGTCCAGCGCCTCCGGGCCGGTGTGCAGGGGGGCGAGTGCGGCGAGCCGGCCGGTCCACGGGTTCGCCGCGTACGTCTGGCGGTCCATCACGGTGGCCAGGTCGGCCGGCCCCACCGGGGCGATGGCGTTGACCGCGGCGACGCCCTCCCGACCGGTGCCCCAGACCACCACCCGGCGACCGCGCAAGTCCGTCAACTGCACCCGACAACACCCCTCCCGGTACGCGCCCAAACTCTAGACGAGGACCTGCGAGCCACATGCCGGCGCCGGCGCCCGAGGCAGACGGCGGTCTCACGCTCCATATGCCCGTTCCGAGCCGTTGCTCACCGTCACCCCGGCGGCGGGTGAGCATCGGTGCACGAGGATTCGAAAAAATGTGTTGTGAGTGAGCAGCTCACTCACTACTCTTGCCGTGTGACTCCGCAGAGCCCGTCCGGCCGGGCACGTCCGCTACCTCCGGACGAACGCCGCGCCGCGCTGATCGCCGCGACCCAGTCGCTGATCTGTGAGCACGGTGTCAGGGTCACGACCCGGCAGATCGCCGAGGCCGCCGGGGTGGCCGAGGGGACCATCTTCCGCGTCTTCCCGCACAAGGACGGTCTGGTCCGGGTGGCGGTCGAGGCCGCCCTGGACCCGCGGCCGTTGTTGGCCGAGTTGGCGGAGATCGACCTGGCCCGGCCGCTGCCGGAGCGGCTCGTCACGATGGCCGGGATCCTCCGGCGGCGGCTTGGCAGGATCTGCAACCTGTTGTCCGCGGTCGGCATGCCCGAGCCGCCGCCCGGGCCGTCCGAGGACGCCGAGGACGCCGAGGGACGGGCGGAGCGGCGGTTCGCGGAGACGGTGGTGCGCCGGCCGTCGAACGAGGAGATCCACCAGGCCATCGTCCGGGTGCTCGAACCCGACCGTGACCAGTTCCGTTACCCGTTGTCCGACGTGGCCCGGCTGCTGCAGGTGCTGACCGTCGCCGGCTCGCACCCCCGGATCACCGACAACGCCTGGCTCACCGACGAGATGATCGCCGACGTGCTGCTGAACGGCGTACGGGCCCGCCCGGCGGCCCGGCCGGACGCCGGCGGTGCGGCGGACGAGCCCGATGCCGACCGCCCTGGGGCGGACGAACACCGCCGGCAGGCGGACCACCACCAACCGGACCGGCCATGACCGGTCACCGCGTCCACGATTCGGGGGGTCGTCGATGCTGACCCGACTACTTCGCACCTATCTGCGGCCGTACCGGCCGCATCTGACCGCCGTGGTGGTGCTGCAACTCGTCGGCACCATCGCGATGCTCTACCTGCCCAGCCTCAACGCCGACATCATCGACCAGGGCGTCGCCCGGGGCGACACCGGCTACATCGTCCGCACCGGCGGCTGGATGCTGCTGGTCAGCGCGGTCCAGGTCGCCTGCTCCGTCGCCGCGGTCTACTTCGGCGCCTGGGCGGCGATGGGCTTCGGCCGGGACGTCCGGGCCGCGATCTTCCACCGCGTCATCGGCTACTCCGCCCGCGAGGTGGGTCAGTACGGGGCGCCCTCGCTGATCACCCGCAACACCAACGACGTCCAGCAGGTGCAGATGCTCGTCGTGGTCACCTGCACGATGCTCGTTTCGGCACCGATCATGTGCGTCGGTGGCGTGATCATGGCGCTGCGGGAGGACGTCGGCCTGGCCTGGCTGATGGCGGTCTGCGTACCCGTCCTGCTGCTGGCGATCGGCCTGGTGGCGATGCGGATGATGCCGCAGTTCCGGCTGATGCAGACCCGCATCGACACGCTCAACCGGGTCCTCCGGGAGCAGATCGCCGGCGTTCGCGTGGTCCGGGCGTTCGTCCGCGAGCCGTACGAGACCCGGCGTTTCGACACCGCGAACCAGGACCTGACCGCGACCGCGCTGCGCGTGGGCCGGCTGATGGCGGTGGTCTTCCCGATCGTGATGCTGGTGCTGAACCTCTCCAGCGTCGCCGTGCTCTGGTTCGGCGCGGCACGCGTGGACAGCGGCCAGATCCAGATCGGGGCGCTGACCGCCTTCCTCAACTACCTGATGCAGATCCTGATGTCGGTGATGATGGCGACCTTCCTGGTGATGATGGTGCCCCGGGCGGCGGTCTGCGCCGAGCGCATCGTCGAGGTCCTGGACACCGACACCTCGGTCGTGGCACCCCGGCAGCCGGTCACCGAGCTGCCCGCCCGGGGCGAGCTGGAGTTGCGCGACGTCCGGTTCCAGTACCCCGGCGCCGCCGAACCGGTGCTACGGGACATCTCGTTCACCGTGCGGCCCGGGCAGACGACCGCGATCATCGGCAGCACCGGCGCCGGCAAGACCACGCTGCTCTCGCTGGTGCCGCGGCTGTTCGACGTCACCGGCGGCGCGGTGTACGTCGACGGCGTCGACGTCCGCGACCTCGATCCCGACCTGCTGTGGAGCCGGATCGGGCTGGTGCCGCAGCGGCCGTACCTCTTCTCCGGCACGATCGCCAGCAACCTGCGCTACGGCCGGCCGGACGCCACCGACGAGGAACTCTGGGCCAGCCTGGAGGTCGCCCAGGCGCGGGACTTCGTCGAGGCGCTGCCGGAGGGGCTGAACGCCCCGGTCGCCCAGGGCGGCACCAACCTCTCCGGCGGCCAGCGGCAACGGCTGGCGATCGCCCGCGCCCTGGTCCGCCGACCGAGGATCTACCTGTTCGACGACTCGTTCTCCGCGCTCGACCTCGGCACCGACGCCCGGCTGCGCGCCGCGCTGCGGCCGGTGACCGCGGACGCCGCCGTGGTGATCGTGGCGCAGCGGGTCTCGACCGTCGTCGACGCCGACCAGATCGTCGTCCTGGAGAACGGCACGGTGGCCGGCATCGGCCGGCACGACGACCTCCTCGACACCTGTCCGACCTACCGCGAAATCGTCGATTCCCAACTCACCGTGGAGGCGCTGTCATGACCCGGCCGACAACGGCACCGCCCCGGCCGGCACCTCGCGGCCCCGTCGCCGGGCACGGTTTCATGGGCGGGATGCCGGCCGAGAAATCGATGAACTTCGGCCCCTCCGCCCGGCGGCTGCTCGGCCGGCTCCGGCCGTACCGGATCCCACTCGTCGGGGTCATCCTGCTCGCGGTGGCCAGCGTCGGGCTCACCATCGTCGGGCCGAAGGTCCTCGGGCACGCCACCGACATCATCTTCTCCGGCCTGATCGGCAGGCAGTTGCCGCCCGGGACCACCAAGGAAGAGGCGGTGGCGGGCGCGCGGGCCGCCGGCAACGACACCTTCGCCGACATGCTGGCCCGGATGGACCTGGTGCCCGGGGCGGGCATCGACTTCGGCCGGCTCGGCCGGGTGCTGGCCCTGGCGGCGCTGCTCTTCCTCGCCGCCGGCCTGCTCTCCTGGCTCCAGGGCTACCTGCTCACCGGCATCGTGCAGCGCAGCGTACGGCAGCTGCGCACCGACGTGGAGGCGAAGCTCAACCGGTTGCCGCTGTCGTACTTCGACGCCCAGCCCCGGGGCGAGCTGCTCAGCCGGGTCACGAACGACATCGACAACATCGCGCAGAGCCTGCAGCAGACCCTGAGTCAACTGCTCTCCTCGCTGCTCACCGTGGTCGGCGTGCTGGTGATGATGTTCGTGATCTCGCCACTGCTGGCGGTGGTCGCACTGGTCACCGTGCCGCTGTCGGTCCTGGTCACACAGCAGATCGCGAAGCGGTCGCAGAAGCAGTTCGTCGCGCAGTGGCAGCACACCGGGGCGCTCAACGGCCAGATCGAGGAGGCGTTCACCGGGCACGAGCTGGTCAAGGTCTTCGGCCGGCAGCGTGAGGTCGAGGCGGCCTTCGCCGCCCGGAACGAGGAGCTGTTCAAGGCCAGCTTCGCCGCGCAGTTCGTCTCCGGGATCATCATGCCGGCGATGATGTTCATCGGGAACCTGGGCTACGTCGCGATCGCGGTGGTCGGCGGGCTCCGGGTCGCCTCCGGGTCGATGTCGCTCGGTGACGTCCAGGCCTTCATCCAGTACTCGCGGTTCTTCACCCAGCCGCTGACCCAGGTCGCGTCGATGGCGAACCTGCTCCAGTCCGGCGTCGCCTCGGCGGAGCGGGTCTTCGAGGTGTTGGACGCGCCGGAGCAGAGCCCGGACCCGGTCGCGCCGGCCCGGCCGACGCAGCGGCGTGGCCGGGTCGAGTTCGAGGGCGTCTCCTTCCGGTACGCGCCGGACAAGCCGCTGATCGAGGACCTGTCGCTGGTGGCCGAACCGGGGCACACGGTGGCGATCGTCGGGCCGACCGGCGCCGGCAAGACCACCCTGGTCAACCTGATCATGCGGTTCTACGAGCTGGACGCCGGACGGATCACCCTGGACGGGGTCGACATCGCCACGATGCGCCGGGACGAGCTGCGCAGCCAGATCGGCATGGTGCTCCAGGACACCTGGCTGTTCGGCGGCACCATCCGGGACAACATCGCGTACGGCAACCCGGACGCCACCGAGGAGGAGATCCTCGCCGCCGCGCGGGCGACCTTCGTGGACCGGTTCGTCCGCTCCCTGCCCGACGGCTACGACACGGTGATCGACGAGGAGGGCAGCAACATCAGCGCCGGCGAGAAGCAGTTGATCACCATCGCCCGGGCGTTCCTGTCCAACCCGTCGCTGCTGATCCTGGACGAGGCGACCAGCTCGGTCGACACCCGTACCGAGGTGCTGCTGCAACGGGCGATGGCGGCGCTGCGCGCCGACCGGACCAGCTTCGTGATCGCGCACCGGCTGTCGACGATCCGGGACGCCGACCTGATCCTGGTGATGGAGAACGGCCGGATCGTCGAGCAGGGGACGCACGCCGAGCTGCTCGCCGCCCGGGGTGCGTACCACCGGCTCTACCACGCGCAGTTCAACCAGCCGGTGGCCGAGGAGGAGGAAGCCGTACCGGCCGGCGGCGTGCCGGGTGCCGGTGGCCCGCCGGTCGGCGCCATGCCCCGGCAGCGCTGACCGCCAGCGTCGCGGAGACCGCCCCGCGCGGGGAGCGTTCGACACCTCCTCGTCCGTCGGACGCTTCCCGCGCGTTGCCAGCCCGCGCGGTACGCCGTGACCAGCCTGGGCTCGGCCGGACGGCTGGAGCCGGTGCTACGGGGGTCAAGGTGTCCACCCCGTCTCTGAAACCGGTGCAGGTGCGGTCCAACGGGCACGGCCGGCAACAAAAAACCCGGCCCCAACGAGGGGAACCGGGTGGTATATGCGGCTGACGATAGTGCGTCGGCGAGCTTACTTCAACCCGGTCCGGCCACCGCAACCGTGACCACACGCGGGGCGAGAAATTGATCACCAGCCTGATGGCTTGAAGTATCCACCGACCGGATCGGGAAGCTGGCAGGCCATCAGATCCGCGGCCGACAGGGTCTGCCACCAGTGGCGTCCCACCCCGTCGGTGGGCTCACCGCGCAGTGCTCCGGCCAGGTAGTTGCGGGAGGGATTGACCAGGCCGGTGGGAACTCGTGTCCTCGCATATCGAAGCGGGAAGCTCAGGTCGCTGTCGTTCGAGATCACAATTGCGGCATCGACGCGCTGCGTGAGGACATCGACCAGGAGATGGGAGGCGACGTTCACGTCAGAGCCCTTCTCCTCTCGGTGGGCATACGACACCATGAAGATTGCGTCCCGCACCGGGTTGCCGTGAGAGTCCTGAACCATCACCGGCCACTGTGGACCCACGAGCTGCGGTTGTTGGCTTCGACTTGGCGACTTGATCGCCAGCGGTGCCTGCTTCACCCTGGCCACGTAGGTCCTGTACTCGATGTGGTCGACGCTGTTGGCGGCTACCAGCGCCTTGAGATAGGTGTCTTGATCGTTGAAACCAGAGGGGTTACTAGCAGCGTCGATCACCGCGGTGCAATAGACAACTCGTTCCAGGGCGGCGTCCGGCCAGTCCTTCCGCCGGTCCAGAATCCTCTGGGCCAATGCGCGGATGTCGAGCCATCGCCAGCCTGGAGTGCCACGGCCGCACAGGCCACGGGCGCCGTAGTAGAGGTTGTATCCGTCGACGTACACGCCGACTCGCACAGCGCGCCAGGCTACCAACTGTCATCAGTGAGGTGGGACCCGAACATCCAGAGCCTCAACCGGGATCAGCAGGCACCAGCCCGCCGCGTGCGGTCAGGGCCGGCTGGCGGGTGCAGGAGATTCACCAGCCGACGGTGGCGGCGTCCACCGAGGCGCCGAAGGGTTCGCATCGCGTCCACCGGTGTGTCGAAAGTCCGAGTCAGGTGCCGGTCCAACGTGCTGCCGACGAACAGCGGTTTGGTAGCGCCGGTCTGGAAAAGCGGATCTTCCCCCTCCGGACAGGGTGGACGAGCAGGGCCTCACGAGTCGGCCGCGCGGGCGGCGGATGTGATCGGTAGTCCGTCCACATCGAGGCCGGCAGCCGAGCCCACAGCCCAGCGGTTGTCCGTCCCTGACCAGACGGTCGGCCCGGATCACCCCGCCGTCGTGCACGGGCCCTCCGGTGCCGGGTGGACCGGAGCCCGCGGGTCATCCCGCGTCACACCGCTGGCCGATCCCGAACCAGATGGTTGCCGAAACGCCGGTCAGGCGTGCCTGGTGTGGGTGACGAAGGTGCGCCAGGCGTGTGGTGTGAAGGTGAGGACGGGTCCGGAGGGGTCCTTGCTGTCCCGGACGAGGACGCGGTCGGGCAGGTTGTCGGCGACCTCGACGCAGTTTCCACCCTGTCCGTTGCTGCGGGAGGACTTCCGCCAGCGTGGCGCGTTGCTCAGCTCCATGACTCCGCTGCTTCCATGATCAGTTCGAGGGACTGGTGTCCAGGTAGAGCGTACGCACGAATCGCCTCCCAGACCTCCTCCAGCGCCACCACCCGGTCCGGGTCCTCGACCACGTGGCCGCCCAGCGGGTCGTCGAGGAACGCGACGGTCCGGCCGGTCACGGTGGCGAGTGCGAGTGGCCCGTTGAGGCCGGGGTAGGCGCCGACCGACGACGGCACCACGACCACGCTGACGTTCGGTCGGGCACACGCCTGCACGATCGCGTGCAGTTGGTCGGCCATCACCTTCGCGCCGCCGACCGGGCGGCGCAGCACCGTCTCGTCGATGACGGCGAAGAGCCGGCACTGGTCGTGCTCCCGGCGCAGGACGTGGGCCCGGGAGATCCGTTCGGCCACGGCCTGCTCCAGGTCCGGCACCCGGGTGCCGGCGTCCCGGAGGATGGCCCGGGCGTAGTCCTCGGTCTGCAACAGTCCGGGGACCACCGTCAGCTCGAAGCTCCGCACCATCGCGGCGTGCTGCTCGTAGTCGAGCCACGGCCGGATCCAGGCCGTGTCCGGGGCGTACGCCCGCGCCTCGGCCGCCGCCTCCTGGAACGTGTCGCCGGCGTCGAAGACGACGTCGAGCTGCCGTGCCGTGTCGGACTGCGGGATCAGCCGGTTGGTCTCGAACTTGGCGATCAGCGAGGTCGAGACGTTCAGCCGCTGGGCGAGCTGTTCCTGGGTCAGCCCGGCCTTCGACCGGGCAAACCTGAGGAGTCTTCCGAGTCCCCCGTTGTGATTCGACATTCCCGCCCCTTCCCGGCGCGGCTTCCGGATCGTCACCTTTGCTGCTGACCGCTTATCTTCCACCACTCTGCGTGGCTGGTCCAGGGTGGACATCGACGGAGCCGACCGGGCTCAACGCGTCGGGTGTGCCGTTCCCCTCACGTCCCCCGCGGGCCGTGCTCCGTCGACGGGGGCCGCCCACCGGCAGCGCCGCGCGGGCGCGGGCGGTCCCCGCTCCCCACTTCCCACATCCCCGAACCGGACCGGCGAGGTGACATCGTGCGACAGCACCGGAGAGACTGGCGCCGCCTCTGGCGCTACTGCTGGTGTGGACTGCGCTGGAGGTGCCCGGACAGCGTCCCCGTGGTGCCCATGCCGATCGACTCGTCGACCGTGGCGCCCACCCCGGCCCGGCGCCGGCGCTCCGGCGGCGACCCCGGCCGGACGGGTGACCCGAGATGACCACCCCGGACGGTGCCGGCCGCGGCGCCGAACACACTCCCCGCCGGCCCGCCTGGACCTGCCGGGTCTGCGAGCGTCCGTGGCCGTGCGACACCGCCAGGGCGGCGCTGCGGGTCGAGTACCGGTTCGACCCGCTCGCGCTGTTCGTCTATCTCGGTCTGACCCTCCAGGAGGCCACCGCCGACCTCTTCCGGCTCAACCCGAACCCCGGGCCGGACCCGGTCGAGCTGCACGAGCGGTTCATCGGCTGGGTGCCGGTCTCCCGGATGGTCCGCCGGGCGCTGCTGCTCCGGGCGTACGCCGTGTGCTTCCCGACACCGCACGAAGGCCGGTACCCGGACGGTGGCCGACCGACGACGGGTAGGCCACCGGGCCGAGGCCGGCGTGAGGCGGATCGTGGCCCGGGCCGGCCCGACGGCACCCGCTAGTGGCCCAACAGCTGCTCGCGCAGGATGTCCGCGTGCCCGCAGTGCTGGGCCAGCTCACGCAGCACGTGCAGGTACACCCAGCGCAGCGGACGTGGGCCGCGCGGGTTTCCGGGCAGCACGTCGTCCAGGCCGAGTTCCGCCGTCGCGCGGCGGGAGGCGGCGCATGCCTCCCGGTACGCCTGCTGGACGGTGGCGATGGTGTCCTCGTCGCGGAGGATGAAGGACTCGTCTGCGGTGGCTGGGAGGCCGAGCTCGATCCGCGAGCGGCCCGTCACGGCCTCGCCGAACCAGACCCTCTCGACGAACGTGGCGTGCTTGACCAACCCGAGCAGTGTCGTCCGGGAGGGCACCAGACGCCGGCGTGCCTGCTCCTCGGTCAGCCCGTCCAGGCAGTCGTGCAGTGCGTGGCGGTAGTCGTCGAGGAACGCCTCGAACTGGGTCTTGAGCGGCTGGTCGACCACCTTCGTGGCGAAGGTGAGTGGCAGCGGGGACATGCGCACAGCTTCGCAGGGGCTCTCGTCGGCGCGCAAACCGCGGACCCGTGCTCGGTCGCCGGACCGGGGCCGCGGTCGGGCGGCGCGGCGGGGAAAGGCGAGACGTCGTCAGCCCGCGAAGAGCGCGTCATGCAATTTATAAACGTCAATCATTGATTTCCGTTACCTCTGAAGTAGGTGTGGTCCTTATTCGTGATGTCCGGCAACCCCTGATCAGTTGGGTAAACAACAAATATTGATAGATGGTTATTGATGTTACGGTTTGTGGGTGCGACACTTGGCGAAAGTGCTCCCATCCCGAGCATGAGCACCGAAGAATGGAGGATGTACAGTGCTTCCCCACAAGACCGATCAAACCGGCCGGCGAACCCGGTCGGCCGTCCGCCGGCCCCTTCGCGTGCTTGTCCCGCTCCTCGCCATGGTGGTCGGCCTGCTGCCCTGGACCGGTGCTGCCCAGGCCCACGGCACGATCATCAACCCGCAGTCCCGCGCCTACCAGTGCTGGAAGGACTGGGGCAACAACCACATGAACCCGGCCATGCAGCAGCAGGATCCGATGTGTTGGCAGGCGTTCCAGGCCAACCCGGACACGATGTGGAACTGGATGAGCGCGCTGCGGGACGGTCTCCGCGGGCAGTTCCAGGCCCTCACGCCCGACGGGCAGCTGTGCAGCAACGCCCTCTCCCGGAACAACAGCCTGAACCAGCCCGGCCCCTGGAAGGCGACGAACGTCAGCCGCAACTTCACCATCCAGCTGTACGACCAGGCCAGCCACGGTGCCGACTACTTCCGGGTCTACATCAGCAAGCAGGGCTTCGACCCCACCACCCAGCGCCTCGGTTGGGGGAACCTCGACTTCATCACCCAGACCGGGCGCTACGCGCCGGCGCAGAACATCTCGTTCAACGTCTCGACCTCGGGGTACACCGGGCGCCACATCCTGTTCGTGATCTGGCAGGCCTCGCACATGGACCAGACCTACATGTGGTGCAGTGACGTGAACTTCGTCTGATCGGCCCGGCCGACAGGCGCACCACTCCGGCCCAGGACGGGGACGTCCTGGGCCGGACCGCGTCGCCCGTCGGCCAACCCGGCCGGCAGCCGGCCGGACGGCTCGGCCACCCGGCCGGCGACGCCGTACCCGATGGTCTAGATCCGGGCGAGGGCGGCCCGGAGCGGGTCGAGACCGAGCGAGCCGAGGTCGAGCGCGGCCCGGTGGAACTCCCTGAGGTCGAAGTCGGCACCCTTGCGGGCCCTGGCCTCCTCGCGGGCCTGCAACCAGATCCGTTCCCCGACCTTGTACGACGGGGCCTGGCCGGGCCAGCCCAGGTAGCGGTTCAACTCGAAGCGCAGGTTCTCGTCGGGCAGCCGGCAGTGCGCCCGCAGGAACTCCCAACCCAGCTCCGGGGTCCAACGCTCGCCCGGGTGGAAGCCGAACGGGTTGTCGCGGGGGATCTCCAGCTCCAGGTGCATGCCGATGTCGACGATCACCCGGGCGGCCCGGAACGCCTGCGCGTCGAGCATGCCGAGCCGGTCGCCGGGATCGTCGAGGTAGCCGAGCTCGTCCATCAGGCGTTCCGCGTACAGCGCCCACCCCTCGCCGTGCCCGGAGACCCAGCACAGCATCCGCTGCCAGCGGTTGAGCAGGTCGGCCCGGACCTGCGTCTGCGCCACCTGGAGGTGGTGCCCAGGGACGCCCTCGTGGTAGACGGTCGTCACCTCGCGCCAGGTGGAGAACCGCGTGATGCCCTGCGGCACCGCCCACCACATCCGGCCCGGACGGGAGAAGTCCTCACTCGGGCCGGTGTAGTAGATCCCGCCGTCGCTGGTCGGAGCGATGCAGCACTCGATGCGGCGGACCTGCTCCGGGATGTCGAAGTGGGTGCCGTGCAGGCTGGCGACGGCCTTGTCGGCCAACGCCTGCATCCAGTCGCGGAACGCCTCCTTGCCCTCGATCTGCCGGGTCGGGTCGGCGTCGAGCTTCTCCACCGCCTCGTCGACGCTGGCACCCGGGCCGGCGATCGACGCCGCCACCGTCCGCATCTCCGCCTCCAGCCGGGCCAGCTCCGCGAAGCCCCAGGCGTACGTCTCGACCAGGTCGATCTGCGCGCCGAGGAAGTACCGCGAGGCGAGCTGGTAGCGCTCCAGCCCGGCGGCCTGCTTCTCCCGCCCCCGGGGAGCGAGTTCGTCGCGGAGGAACCGGCCGAACTCGGCGGTGGCGGCGGTCGCCGCCTCGGCCCCCCGGCGCAGGTCGGCGGTGAGCGCCGGACCGGCCACGAGACCCTCCACCAGGTTGTGGAAGAAGTTGTCGCCCTGCGGGTCGGTCCACACCTCGCACTGCTTGGCGACCTCGATGATCTGGGCCCGGGAGCTGACGTGCCCCGCGTCGGCGGCGGTGACCAGCGTCGTCCGGTACGCCCGCAGCGCGTCGGCGAACTGGTTCAGCCGGGCGGCGATGTTGTGCACCGCCTCCTCGCCCTCGGTCGGCATGAGGTCGAAGACCTGCCGGAGGTCGTGCAGCCCGCTGGCGATGACGTTCAGCTCGCTCGTCGTCTCGCCGGCCTCGTAGCGTTCCAGCTCCAGGCCGAGCCGCTCCCGCATCGCCTCCCTGGCGGTCCGCTCCGCCTCGGAGTCCGGCTCGACGGCGTCGAGCGCGGCGAGGGTCCGCCGGTTCAGCTCGGCCTGGGCGGCGAAGCCGTCCGGCGAGAAGTCGCCGAGCTGGTCGTCGTATCCCTTGATGCCGGCGTAGGTCGCGCCGGTCGGGTTCAGCCGGGCCCAGTCGTCGACGTAGCGGTCGGCCAGCTCGTTGATGCGTCCCACGGCACCGACCCTACGTGATGCGCACCGATCCTCTCATCCCGGTCCGCCCCTGTCGTCGGTACGCCCCGGGCGGCGCCGGCGGCGGGCGCGACCGCGGCCCGGCGACCGGCCGGGACCCGGTCAGTGCGACCCGGTCCAGTCGACGAGCTGCTCGACCGGCCAGGTGTTGACCACCCGCTCGACCGGTACGCCGCACCGCGCCGCCCGGTCACAGCCGAACCGGAGCCAGTCGAGCTGGCCCGGCGCGTGCGCGTCGGTGTTGATGGCGAAGAGGCAGCCGGTTTCCACGGCGAGCCGGATCAGCCGCTTCGGCGGATCCTGCCGGTCCGGACGGGAGTTGATCTCCACGGCCTTGCCGTGCTCGGCGCAGGCCGCGAAGACCGCCTCGGCGTCGAAGTCGCTCTCCGGCCGGGTACCGGCCCGGTGGCCACGGTCGCCGGGGCCGGTCACCCCGGGCAGCCGGGCCGCGACCCTCCGGCCGGTGCAGTGCCCGAGGATGTCCAGGTGCGGGTTGGCGACCGCGGTCACCATCCGCCGGGTCATCCGGCGCCGGTCGTCGCGCAGGTTGCTGTGCACCGAGCCGACCACCACGTCGAGCCGGGCCAGCAGCTCCTCGTCCTGGTCCAGCGTGCCGTCGGCCAGGATGTCGACCTCGATCCCGGTGAGGATCCGGAAACCCTCCGGCAGCGCCTCGTTGAGCGCCGCAACGTGGTCGAGCTGCCGGCGGAGCCGGGCCGCCGTCAGGCCCCGGGCGACGGTCAGCCGGGGCGAGTGATCGGTGAGCGCCAGGTACTCGTGGCCCAGCTCGGCCGCGGCGAGCGCCATCTCCTCGATCGGTGACCCCCCGTCGGACCAGTCCGAGTGGGTGTGGCAGTCGCCCCGCAACGCCCCGCGCAGCGCGGCGGCGGCCTCGTCCAGGTCGAGCCCCTCGGTGGCCAGCAGCCGGCGCAGGTAGACCGGCTCCTCGCCGCGCAGCGACTCGGCCACGGCCCGAGCCGTCACCTCACCGACGCCGGCCAGCTCGGTCAGGGTGCCGGCCTCCGCCCGGGCGGCGACCTCGGCGGCGGGAAGCCCGGCCAGGGTCGCGGCCGCCGACCGGAACGCCCGGACCCGGTACGTCGCCTCGTTGGCACGTTCCAACAGGAACGCGATCCGGCGGAGGTCGGCGACGGGATCCCGGGCGGTCACGGGGACAACGCTAGTCGTCGCCGCCGGCCCCGGCGGCCGTACGCCGTACCAACCGGAAGGGCTGATCGGAATCCGTCCGGAAGTGGTTTGCCCAGTGATGATCATCGTCGTAGGGTCCGTGCGCCGCCCCCGCACACCCCGGGCGCGGATTCTGGGAAAGGACGAACATGGTCGCGACCTTCCGCGCCCTGGCATCGCTGGTGATGCTTGTCGGCTTCTACGTCGTGGCGCTGCTGCAGGTGGCCGCCGCCGCACTGCTGGCGTACGGGCTCAGCTCGGTGCTTCCCGGCTTTCTCGCGCTGAAGCTCACCTTCCCCCTCTTCGCCGCCTCGGTCGGGGCGGTCCTGGTCGCGCTCTGGAAGGCGATCCGGGCCACCCCGGAACCGCCGTACGGGCTGCCCCTGACCGCCGACCAGGCCCCGGAGCTGTGGAGCACGGTGCGCCAGCTGGCCGCCGTCGTCGACACCCGGGTGCCGGAGGAGATCCGGCTGGTTCCGGAGGTCAACGCGGGGGTGAGTGAGGACGCCAGGCTGCTCGGTCTGCTCGGTGGCCACCGGACCCTCTACATCGGCCTGCCGTTGCTCCAGGCGATGACGGTCGACCAGCTCCGTGCGGTGCTCGCCCACGAGCTCGGCCACTACTCCGGTCGGCACACCCGGCTCGGCGCGGTGGCGTACCGGGGGAGGCTGGCCATCGGCGGCGCCATCGGCCGGATCGGCCCGCGCAACCCGGTCGGGTGGGTCTTCCGCGGGTACGCGCTGCTCTACGTGCTGGTCGACAACGCCGCGTCCCGGCGCCAGGAGCTGGAGGCCGACCGGGCCTCGGTGCAGGTCGCCGGCCGGACGGCCGCCGTGTCCGCGCTGCGCGAGCTGCCGGTCATCCGCGCGGCCTGGACCTTCTTCCACGACCGCTACGTGGGGCCGGGCTGGGAGGCCGGGTACGTCCCCGCCGACCTCTTCGGCGGGTTCGCCGAGCTGCTCGCCGCCCGGGCCGACCAACTGGCCGGACTGCGGGCCGCCGAGCCGGACGACGCCGGCTCCCGCTGGAACACCCACCCGCCGCTCTCCCAGCGGATCTCGGCGATGGCGGCGATGCCGGACAACCCCGGTGTGGCCGACGACCGCCCGGCGCGGACCCTCCTGGCCGACCCGGAGGCGGTCGCGCGAGCCCTGCAGGAGGTGGTGGTCGACGCCGGGAACCGAACCCCGCTGCCGTGGCCCGAGTTCACCAACGCGATGGTCGCCGACGCGGTGCAGCAGGAGGCCGACGCCGTCTACCGCGCCCTCGGCCGGTTCACCGGGGAGGCCGAGCCCAACCTTCCGGCGGTGTTCCGGCTGGTCGAACAGCAGCGGTTCCCGGAGTTCGCCGAGACCTTCTTCCCGGAGGCGACCCGTCGCGAGGCGGTCGGCAGGTTCGTCCCGCTGATGGAGACACTGCTGCAGAGCGCCGCCGTGGCCTCCGGCGCGGCCCGCTGGCGGCACTCGTGGTCCGAGCCGGCCCGGTTCACCGGACGGGACGGCGAACCACTGCAGCTGAGGCCGATCGCCGAGTTGGCGGTCAGGCCGGAGACCCTTCCCGAGGCGGTCACACAGCTCACCGCGCTCGGCATCGACCCCGCGCAGGGCACCGTCGTCCGGCGGCAGGCCACCGCGGAGGGGGCGCAGCTGCTGGGCGGGCTGGCGAACGTCAAGGTGGACGGGGTCGAACACGACCTCCTGGTGCTCGACCGCGGCCTTGTCCTGATCGGCAACCCGGGCAAGGCGGACCGGGGCACCAGGCGGCTGGAGGAGCTGGTCAGCTCGGCGCCGGTCACCGAACTGGCGGGTCGGCACCGGTTCCTGCCCTTCGAGGAGGTCACCGGGGCGGAGATCCAGCGCGAGGTGCCGCTGAAGGCCGAGCTCACCCTGCACGACGGCAGCCGGGTCAGCCTACGCGAGCAGTGGTCGAGCGAACTGCTGGAGAAGGAGAGCCGGGACACCCTGCTGTCGGCACTGCGGTCGATCGACTGACCCGCCGCCTCCCCGTGGCCGCCGGGCCGCACCACCGCGGGCGGCGCGGGCCGGGCGCGAGCGTCGCCCGACCGTCGCCGGTCTGACAGCCACCCGGCCGGCGTCGACCTGACGCGCGTCACCCGGGCGGCACGGGCCGGACCGCCGTGACCGTACGCCGGTCGGGGGCGACGCCGGTCACCCAGCCGCCGGCCCGCCCCAGGTCCAGCAGCGCGTCGGCCCGAGCCGGCAGGGTGACCGGGGTGCCGGCCCGGGGCGGCCAGGCCCGCCGCGCCGCCGAACCCGGCGCCAGCCAGACCCGCAGCGCCTCGATCGGCTCCGGCGCGTCGAGCGCGGCGCGCGCCTGCCCGAGCGCGACGAGCAGCGCGTCCAGGGCCGGTCCGACCGCCGGGGCGTTGCCGCCGCACATCGCGGCGACCAGCTCGGGTCGGGTCGCCGCCACCCGGGTGCCGTCCCGGAACGAGCCGGCGGCGAGGGTGCCGGCGAGCGGATCGTCGGCCACGGCGGCGGCCAGCGCGGCCGCCAGCAGGTGCGGCACGTGACTCGCCGCGGCCACCGCCCGGTCGTGCTCGGCGGCGGTGGCCGGCACGACCCGGGCCCGCAGGTCGGTGACCAGCGCCGCCATCTCCAGCCAGTCCGGCAACGACGTCAGCCCGTCCTCGAGGCAGAGCACCCACGCACACCCGGTGAAGAGGTCGGGATCGGCGGCGCCGAACCCGGAGGTCTCACGGCCGGCCATCGGGTGGCCGCCGACGAAGCGGACACGTCGGCCGCCGGCGCCCGCCTGCCGGTCGACCAGGGCCCGGACCGGCTCCTTGACGGACGTGACGTCGGTGATCAGGCCGGTGTGACCGGCGTCGAGCACCTCGGCCAGCACCCCGGCCACCGCCGGCAGTGGGACCGCCACCACGACCAGGTCCGCCCCGGCCACCGCGTCCCGGACCGTCCCGGCCACCTCCCAGCGCTGGCGGGGTGGGGCCTGGGCGGCGGCGGCCCGGGCGGTGGCCCGGGTGGCCGGATCGGCGTCGTGGCCCACCACGTGGTGCCCGGCGGCGGCGAGGGCGCGGAGCACCGAGCCGCCGACGAGACCGAGCCCGATCACGGTGACGTTCACGGGGTGACTCTCGCACACGACCGCGTCGGCCGGGTGTACGGCTAGGGCGCGCCCGGGCAGCCGTTGTCGCGGTGCCACGCCCTGACCCTGGCGGCGGGCGAGGTGTGGCGTCCCTTCCGCCAGTCGTCCAGATAGGCCGCCGGCCAGACGACCCCGCGCCGGATCCACCAGTCACCGGTACGCCGACACGGGGGCGAGATGCCGAAGTGCAGGTGGCAGACGTTGTTGGCGTTTCCGGTCCTGCCCACCGTGCCGATCTGCTGACCGGTCGCGACGCGGACACCGGGATCGAGGCCGGCGGCCACGGTGTCGAGGTGGGAGCCGTAGTAGCGGACCCCGTCGTCACCGAGCAGCGACACCGACTTGCCGCCGTTGTTCGGACCCTGTGGGCCGGACTTGCGGTAGTTGTCGACCCGACTCACCTCGAGAATCCGGCCGGAGGTCACCGCGACCACCGGCGAGCCGCAGGCGGCGAAGATGTCGGTGCTGGGGTAGCCCGAGTGCGTCGGGTGGTAGTCGACGTTTCTGGCCCGGACCGGGAAGGCGTACCGGTGGCCACCGGTCGCCGACGGCGAGGCGCTGGGCGTACCCGACGGCGACCGGCTCGGGGTGGCCGAGCCATGGGGCGTCGGGGTCGGGGTCACCGCCGGATCACCTCCGGCGGTCGCCCCCGCGAGCGGGGTCGGGTCGACGAAACGCGGGCCGTCGGGTTGCTGACGCATGTCGGCACAACCGGCGACGACGGCCGCCACCAGCACGGCGGTGACCGATGTCAGGCGGCGTCGGACCGACCGGCGGCGCTGCGTGGTTCCTCCCCAGACCATCCGGTCATGGTGACAGATCGGATCGTCTCCCGCCGTCCGCCCGGACGAGCCCGGCAGCCCGGACGAGCCCGGCCGTCCGGACGACTCGGGTGGCGCGCGGCGGCCCGGTAGGCTGCTGGCGGAGTCGCCCGTCGGCCGATGCGGTGGCCACGGGTTCGTGGGCGAGCCACGGACGTCACCGACCGGGGAGGAGCCGCGGATGTCACAACCGCCGACGCACCCGCCCAACCCCGGCACACCTCTGCCCGGCCAGCCCTGGCCCGCGCCACAGACCGCGGCCCGGCCCTGGCCGGCGTCGTACCACTCGTCCGGCCTCTTCCCGGCCGGGCCGCCGCCGATGCCCGCCCGGCCGACCTACCGGGAGCCCCACCCGGTCCGACTCGGCCCGGTCGCCGCGGGCGCCGGTGGGTCGCTGCTCTGGCTGCTGACCTTCGGGTTGCTCGGCCGCGACCTGCGGGAGTACCTGTGGTGGACGCTGCTGGCCGGTGCGGTCGCCTGGTTGGTGGCCCTCGTCCTGGCGGAGCGCGGGGACCGTGGCGTCGCGGTGGGGGTCGCGGCGGTCACCGCGGTGGGCTGGGCCCTCGCCACGGCCCTGCTGATCGGGCGCTGGCACGCGTCCGGCGACTGGCCCCTGTGGTGAGCCGCACCGTCCGACTCCGGTCGGCTCGATCCCGCTTCCGCCGGTCGGTGGCCCCGCTCCCACACGCCGCAGGGTGACGTCTCGACCGCCTGTCGCGACCGGCCTTGACGAACCGGCCGGAACTCGGCACCCTCGGCGTCATGACCTGGACACAACATCGGCTCGACCCGGAGCGTAGCCGCCGTCGGTTACAGCTCCTCGCCGAGCTCGCCGGGGCGAGGTCGGCGCGCGAGCGGGAGCATCCGCGTCGTGTCCGCGTCAACCGGCTGCGCGAGTTGATCGCGACCCGCCGCCGCCTGGCGAACTGACATAGCGGGCTTCCCGCTCGATTCCCACCATCTCCTTCGGGGCGTTGCGTGGGCTCAGGTCGAGACGACCGGATACCGTCACGCGTGACAGAGGGTCGACTGTGTGGAAACGAGTCGGCTGTGATGTGCGGCTGAGGGCCGCGGGGTAATTGGGGGGACCGTGTCGTACTTTGCTGCGGCCGTGGTGCGCCGCGCGTCCGACTGGACTGCGGCAGAGGTCGATCTCAACGGCGTCGGGGACATCGACGAGGTGGCGGACCTGCTTCGAGACGTCGACCCGGACGCGGACGTCTCGCTGCTCTTCGTCGAGTCCGACGACGCGTACCTGGCCATCATGCGGCTGGACGAGGGGGAGGATCTGCGGATCTTCGGTTCCGACTCCGCGTTCGCCGAGGAGTCGCGGCTCGGTGCGCTGCTGGTCGGCGACCTCAAGGCACCGGCACTGGCGATCGACGAGGTGATGAGGGGCGGCGGGCTCGGGGCAACGGACGCCGACGAGAAGGGCGTGGCGCTCGACCCCAACGCCGACCCGGTCGGCGACGCGGACATCCTCGCCGACCTTGGCATCTCCGCCCAGCGGCTGCTCGCGCTCTGTTCCCGCGAGGGGATGATGCCGGCCGACGTCACCACCGAGGTGTGCCAGGTGCTCGGCTGCGCCAACGAGGTCGAGGAACTCCGCGAGGCGTGACGGGCCGGCGGCAGCGGCACGAGGCGTGGATGCGACGGGCCCTGGAGGTGGCCACCGCACCGGCCGCACCGACCGGGGCCGCCCCGGCGGCTGGGGACGTCCCCGTCGGCGCCGTGGTCTACGGCCCGGACGGGACGGAGCTCGCCACCGGCCGTAACGAGCGGGAACTGCACGGCGATCCGACGGCCCACGCCGAGATCCTGGCGCTGCGCCGGGCCGCCGCGGTGCTGGGTGAGTGGCGGCTGACCGGCTGCACCCTGGTCGTGACCCTGGAGCCGTGCACCATGTGTGCCGGAGCGCTGGTGCTCGCCCGGATCGCCACCCTCGTCTTCGGCGCCTGGGAACCGAAGACCGGCGCGGTGGGATCGCTGTGGGACGTGGTGCGTGACCGACGGCTCAACCACCGGCCCGAGGTGTACGGCGGTGTGCTGGAGGCCGAGTGCGCCGCCGCGCTCCGGGCCTTCTTCCGCTGACCGTCGGTCACCGGGCCCGGGTCGCCAACCTCCCGTGATCCACGTTGTCCACACCGCCTGTGGATAACTGTGGATAACCTGTTCACCCCTGTGGAAAAACCCCTCGGGGCGGTGTGCGTGCCCGTGCGGGCCCACCTCGGGGCGCCCCGACGGGTCCGGCCACCCTCGCGGGTGCGGGGACGGCGGGCCCGCTGCCCGGCCCAGACGCGCCGACCGGCAGTTCCGCCGTCACCAGCGACGGTCGTGCCCCGGCTCAGGCGACGATGGTGTCCAGGGCGATCTCGACCATCTGGCCGAAGGTCTGCTCCCGCTCCTGGGCGGTGGTCGCCTCACCCCGCTTGATGTGGTCGCTGACGGTCAGCACCGTCAGCGCCCGCGCCCGGAACCGGGCCGCGATCGTGTAGAGCGCCGCCGACTCCATCTCCACGGCCAGTACGCCGTAGTCGGCGAGGGTGTCGTACAGGTCGGGGCGGTCGGTGTAGAACGCGTCGGCAGCCAGGATCGGGCCGACCCGCAGCGGGATGCCGCGCCGCTCGGCCACCTCGACGGCGGTGCGCAGCAGCCCGAAGTCGGCGACCGGGGCGTAGTCGACCAGCCCGTCGAACCGGACCCGGTTCATGTTCGAGTCGGTCGAGGCGCCGATCGCGGCGATCACGTCCCGGAGTCGGAGGTCGTCGCTGAGCGCCCCGCACGTACCGACCCGGATCAGCGAGCGTACGCCGTAGTCGTTGATCAGCTCGTGCACGTAGATGGAGGCGGAGGGCATCCCCATCCCGGAGCCCTGCACCGAGACCTCGGTGCCGTTCCAGCGGCCGGTGAAGCCGAGCATGCCGCGCACCGTCGAGTAGCAGGTGGCGTTCTCGAGGTACGTCTCCGCGATCCACTTGGCCCGCAGGGGGTCGCCCGGCATCAGGACCCGTTCGGCGATCTCGCCAGGTTTGGCGCCGATGTGCGTACTCATGGGGCGTGATCCTGCCACGCCGGTCAGACGGATACCGCCGCGACGTACCCCGGAGGCGTCAGGTACCCTTCTCGGCGGTGGTGTGTCCGAGCGGCCTAAGGAGCACGCCTCGAAAGCGTGTGAGGGTTTACGCCCTCCGCGGGTTCAAATCCCGCCGCCACCGCGGTTGAGCAGGAAGAACGCCCGGCCGGTCATGACGGACCAGCCGGGCGTTTCCCTGTCTCGGGATCACGTCTCGTTCGTGGTCTCATTCGCGCACCAGGCCGGTGCCCGGCCCTCGTCGAACCATCGTCCTCCTCGCGCGGTCGGCCGGAGCAGGCTGCCGATCCGCTTGGGATGTCTGGGGGGATCTGTCCCGTGATTGCTGATTCCGGCTGAAACGGTCTGCCTGGCCAGAGCACCGAGGTGTGCGGGGGCGATGCCGTCGGGCGCCTGGCCGCTTCAGGAACGCCTCCGGGTTGTGGGTGCCGGAGTACCGGCCGACGAGGGCGGCGAAGACCCGCCTTCCCGGTGGCACAGCAGGGGCGTGGCCTTTCACCGGTCAGGTCGTCGGCGATGAGGCACGGTTCACTCTCGGCGCATATCCTCGGCCCTGATCTTCCTGCCAACCACGATCATCCCCGCGCCCAGCCCTGCAGCGATCCCAATGCCGGCCAGCGGCAACATCGTGGTGAGAGTGCCGCCGTACCAACCCTGGTGCCGACCGTTGAGCTGCAGCCAGGCATTGCCGGCCAGATGCCCGACGCCGATCGCCATGGCAAGCACAGCCAGCAAGGGAAGAACGATCTGAAACAGCTGACTCGCACGCACCGTCCGCAGCGGCATGCCGAGGACAAGAAGAGACACCACGTCCCGTCGGCGCTCGATCGCTCGGTCGACCGCCGAGATGACGAAGGCGGCTGCACCCAGCACGAAGCCGACGAGCACTCCCGTACTGATCGTGCCACGGTGCACGCGATACGCCTCCATCGCGCCCAGATTCCGCATGTGTACGTTGACCGCGGCGGTCGGATCCAGGGCGAGCACCGCCGACTTGAACTCCTCGACGTTGGACTCCGGCTCCGCCACCACGAAATGCATCGTCACGTCTCGTCCCCAGCCGAACAGGGGCCGATCGGCGGCCACCAGCACGCCGCTACTCACGTGTAGCGGCGACCGCTCCAAGCCGTCCACCGCCAATACGGCCTCTGGCGTGCGATACGAAACCTTTGCGCCAACCTCGTCTTCGAAGGTGACCGTGACCCCGGCCGGCACCTCGTCCGCGGTGCCGACGAGGGCAGCGTCGACAAGTCGGTACTGGCCGCCGGAACGACAGGACGGCAGGGCCGCCCTGATCAACACCTGTATCTCGGTGCAGGGGGCCGTCACCATCGCGAGCCCGAACATCGCGACCCGCTCGGCTGCGGACTCTGGTGGGCCAAGCCCCGCCGGCGGGCTCGCCTCCGAATACTGCACCGTCCAACGATGCTCCGCGGCGAGCATCGCGATACGACCCCGCACCTCGGCAGAGGCGGCCCGGTGCGCATCGACCGTCACGGTGAAGGCGTCGACCTCCGGCCCCGCGGCCAGTTCATCGTCGCGAAGCACGCCAGCGCTCACCCCACCGACCAGCACGAGCACGGCGAGCCCGGCCAGCACCCGAAGAACACTCGCCGGGGCACCGGACAGTCGCCGGCCAGCCAGCCGCAACGGCAGCGGAGCGGCCGGATGCGCGGCGACCCGCGCGGCCGCCGCGACGATGGGCCGCATCGCGAGCAGGACGCCGACTGCCGCGAGGACCATGCCAGCCAGCACGAGATTGACCTGGGTATCGGAGTAGACAACCCGGGATCCTGGCGGCGCGGTGAGCGGCCGAACGATGACCGGGAGCATGAGCCCAAGTCCCACCGTGAGCGGGACCAGCAGCCACCAACGAGCCCGAGGTTCCTCCACGGAGACGCGCGCGGCAAGCGGACGGGACAGACTCTGCCGAAGGCCGAGCGCACCGACGGCACCCGACAGGACCACGGTGACCAGCACGATGGCGGTCGTGTCGAGCGCGTCGAGCGCGCCGACCTCCGGAAACCACGTGAAGCCCAGTGCATGATTGCGCGCAAGCAGTGGGCTCAGCAGCGAATAAAGAAAGACACCAAGCAGTCCGCCCAGCCCACCGGCGATCGCCGCTTCGGTGGCCGCGACCCGCAACACCGCCCCGCGGCGCATTCCCAGCAGACGCAGCGCCGCATAGCGGCGCGCACGAGTCGCCGCCGCGAGCCGCCCACACACGATCAGGTAGATCGCGGCCGGGGCCAGGACCAACACGGCCAATTCGCGCGGCACACCGTCGAACAGCTCGCGAACCATGTCGTCCTGGAAGCCGACCCCGAAGCCGGACGCCTCGCTGCCGTCCTGTAGCTGCTCAGGTGTCAGACCGACGTAGGCGAACAGCTCGTCGGGATCCAGTAGCCCCGCCGGAGTTATCTCGGCGACCACGCGTCCGGGTACGCGGGCGGCCAGGCCTGGCTCGGTCGCGAGCAACTCGGCTGCCGCCGGGGACGCGACGATCTCTCCCGGAGCGGGAAACCGCTCCAGCCCGGGCGGGGGCTCGGCAGCGGCGTCGACCTGGGCGAGGAGCACCCGACTGAAGCGTTCACCATGCCAGGAGTCGTCGACGAGGGCGAACAGGAAGGTGGTGGGCCGTCCGCCTGCGGCCACGGTTGGCACGGGCAGACGCGCGGACGACCTGTCCGCTCGGTCGTCAAGTATCGACGGTAGTACGACGACGAGGGTGCCGACGGCGACGCCGACCGCCACGCCGACAATCATGAGAGCCAGCCGGACGATGCCCGCCACCCCGCCACCCCGCACCAGACGCACGGCGAGACGGGCGTTGCCGCTCATCACAACCCTGCCGTTCCGTCGCGCATGTGGACCGTCCGATGCGCGCGGTCGGCAACCTGTGGATCGTGAGTCACGAGCACCACAGCGGTATCGTCCATCGACGCCAGCTTGATCAGTGCATCGAGCACCACGAGGCTGTTCTGGCTGTCCAGGGCACCGGTAGGCTCGTCAGCGAAGATCACGCGGGGTCGATGCGCGATGGCCCGCGCCACCGCGGCCCGCTGTGCCTGTCCGCCAGACACCTTCGCGGGTCGGCGGTCGGCCTGTTCCTCGATCCCCAACTCGTGCAGCAACTCCTGCACCCGGGCGCGGCGCTCGCGCCGCCCCACCCCGTTGAGTTCGAGCGGAAGCTCGATGTTTTCGCGCAGGGAGAGTTCAGGCACCAACTCGGCGAACTGAAAAACGAAGCCGAAGTCACGTCGCCGCAGGTCAGACCTGGAATCATCGTCGAGCTTCGTCAGATCGACACCGTCAAGAACGACCTTGCCGCTGTCGGGGCGAAGTAACCCCGCCATGCAGTAGAGCATCGTCGACTTGCCAGAACCGCTCGGCCCGACGAGGGCCACGACCTCGCCACGGCGCACGGTGGCGCTCGCGTTCGCAAGCGCCACCGTGTTCCCGTAGCTCAGCGTCAGGTTTTCTGCCGAGAGCACCGGAAACTCTCTTCCTCGATCGATCTCACAGCAAGGCTACATATCGACGGGGCGGGTCGCGGCGGGCTTGCCGCTTCGCCGGCGGCGAACGCGGCGTGGGTGGCACGGCGTCGTCGATCCACGCCGAGACCCGTTGTGCGACGTCGGTCCGGGCGCCCGGCGAAACCGGTGCCCGCGGGCTCACCCGCGTCGGATGAGCCGGACTCGCCATCAGCCGCGTGACCGTGTTCTCGGTGCGGGGTGTCCACCCATCCCGGCACAACACACGGTCAGGCGGAAGGAGTGCGTGATGACCCGGCCGACCAGCACCGAGCGGCGCGTCGAGAACTACCGGAGGCAGACCCGACGTCCGGCTCTCACCCCCCGCCAGCGTCGCCGTGTGGACAAAAAGGAAGGTGTGCTCCGCAAACGGCAGTCCGCCCGGTCGTAGCCCTGGCCCGACGATCAGTGGAGATCGGGAATCGGGTCGTCGTACTGGCCGGGCGGGCCGCTGTGGGGTTCACCGTCGCGTAGCGGCCACGGGTTCGGGGTGCAGCCGTGTAGGGCGAGCGTCTGCTGCTGCATCACCGGGGCCGGCTGGCCCGGTCCCGGGCACAGCTCGTGGCCGTGGCCGAGCCGGTGTCCGACCTCGTGGTTGATCACGTACTGCCGGTAGACGGCCAGGGGCGCACCGTAGTGCGGGACGCCGTGCGCCCAACGCGCCACGTTCACCACCACGCTACCGCCGTTGCGGCAGGAGGTGTAGCGGTCGTACCCGTCGGCGCAGAGCTCGTCGCGGGTCGCGGGGGTGGCGAGGTAGATGGTGAAGTCGGCCTCCTCGTCCGGGCCGACCCGCTGCAGCCGCCACTGCCCGCTCCCCGTCCAGCCGCGGGCGTCGCCGAGCGTGGTCACGGCGGCGTCCGCGAAGTCGTCCGCGGTGATGCCGGTGATGCCGTCCTCGACCGCGACCCGGAACCGGAGCAGTTCCCCCGCCTCGCCGAGCACGGGGCTGTGTCCGGCGGCGACACGCCAGGTCCGTGGTCCAACCTCCGGGTAACGGATCGGTGGCGGCGGTGGGGTGCGGCGGGGCGTGTCGGTCGGCCCGGAACCGGGGGTGGACGGTGGGCCGACGGTGGGTGCCGGTGCCGGCGGCCCGACAGTCCCGCCGGCGGCGACGCCGCGTGGGCCGGGGTCTGGATCGCTGGCCGCCTCGACGATGCCGTAACCGCCGGCCGCCAACCCGCCGGCGACCAGCACGACCAGGGCCGTCGGCAGCAGGCGGCGGTGTGCGGAGGGCGACGGCCTTCCGGCGCGACGAGCGGGCATGGCGACTCCTCACGTACGACCACCGGCGCGCCGCCCGCCGCAGGCCGAGCGGCGGTACCGGACCGGCGGTCCGATCCGTCCCGGTCAGCGGGTTGCCGGCTGCCGTCGTCCCCGATGCCGTCGACCACGCCTCGCTGTCCCCGGAGGGGACGGTAGTACGAATCGTGCTCATGTGTGCGCCGTTGCCGGGTGGAGTAGCCCGGACGGGTTGCACCTGCCCCCGGCGGGGGTGGCCCGGGGGCGCCCCCGGTGCCGGAGCGGGGCGGCGACGTCGCACGCCCGGGGCGGCTCGCCGACCCGGGCCGGACCGGAGGGTCGGACCGACGGTTCAGCAGGTGCCGAAGCCCTCGTCGAAGAGGCGGCGTACGTGGTCGGCGTACCCGGCGACGGTCTTGCGCACCGTCCGCCCGTCGTGCAGGAAGAGGTAGGCCCGGTCGCCCCGCCGCGCCATCAGGCCGTCGTACCGGTGGCTGCCGGGTGGCGCGGCCAACGCCGTCGCGTCCGGGTAGGCGGCCCGCACCCGCTCGACGGGCGTGCCCGCGGTGACGCCCTCGGGAGTGCGCACCGGCGGATCGGCCCAGAGCAGCACGAGTCGGTTCTGGGCGAAGACGGGACCGACCGGCGTCGAGCCGGTGAGACCCGGCCCACAACCCAGATCCTGCCGACGGTCGAGCACCCCGCGCCGCGCCAGCTCCTGCTCGGTGTCGCCGAACCTCACGTCGTGGAAACCGCTGAGGTGGAGGACGTCGGGCTGGTGGCTGGTGGCCGCCGCCTCGTCCGACAGCGTCCGGTACGCGTGACACACGGCGACGGCACCCGCCACGAGCACCGCCATGATCCGTACGACTCTTCCTGGCTCCATGTCACCCTCCAGTGACAAAGAGTAGTTTGTGCTGTGTTGAGGCGATCCGCCGGGTTCCCCGGTTCTCCGGGGCGCCGAAACGGTGCGAGGGCTGGTGTGTCGGAGGTCCTCGACTCCGGCCGCGGCGGATGTGGCCGGGTGACGATTCACAGTAGACACGTTTCTCTCGGGCCCGACGTTCGTGACACACCGACTCGTACGCGGTGACCGGCCGCCGCAGGAACGACCCGGCCACCGCCGCGCCCCGGCGTGGGAGGCCGGGACCGGTGTACGGGAGGGACCACCTCGTCCCCGGCCGACCACCAGCCGGTCGCGGCTGCCCTGACATCCGCCACCGTGCTGGCCGGGATGGCGCTCGTCATCCCGTCTGGGTACTGTCACAGACAGTCGGGATCGATCGACGACAGCGAGCAGCGGGCTCGTGTGGGCCGTACTCCCGCCCACGGCCAGCGTCGGGAGGTTCTGTGGAGACCTTCGGCCAGATGCTCCGCCGATCACGCCGCGAGCGTGGACCGTCGTCGAATCCGGTCGTCGTGTCGGACATCGGGGACATCGGATACGAGCTGCTCGACGCGGACCAGGCCCGCCCGCTGACTGACGCGCTGCGAGAACTGTACGCCGAGGTGTACGCGGAGCCACCGTACGAGGAGGGGCCGGAGCACGTGGCGCGGTTTCGTCGGTGGTTCGACGATCACCTTCGCGAGCCTGGCTTCAGGTTGGCCCGCGCGACGGATGCCGACGGCGAACTGGTCGGCGCGGTGTACGGGCACACCATGCCGGCCGGGGAGTGGATGCAGCCGCAGGTCGGCGAGCCGCCCGCACACATTCTCGGAGTACCGAAGTTCGCCATCCCGGAATGGATGGTTCGCCGGCCGTACCGGGGTCGCGGAATCGGTCGCCACCTGTTGACCATGCTGCTCGCCGACCGACCCGAGCCGTACGCGATCCTGGCCAGTAATCCAGCCGCGCCGGCGAGGCGGATCTACGCGCGGATGGGTTGGCAGAAGGTCGGCCGCATCCGTCCGAAACTCATCCCGCCGATGGATGTCCTCGTACTGCCGCTACCGGTCGGGTGAGCGCGACAGGGTCGCGCGGTCGCGCCGCCTTTTTCGGGCGGGTGGCGATCAGGCCGGTGGGGAACCGTGCTCCCAGACGCAGGGGGAGCTTCCCACCAGGAAGATGTCGGTGCGTCCGCTGTCCCGGGCGTATATCTCGATGCCGATCCGGAACCCGTCGGCCGGATTCTCCACGGAGAGCAGCCGGTCACCTCCCGGTTGGTGGTCCTTGATCACCTTGTAACCCCGCTGCTCCCAGTACTGGCGCACCGTCGGCAGCGCCTGGTCGACGGGCCAGCCGGCGGGGTAGACGACCTGGTACTGCCGCTCGGCGAAGACACGCCCCTTCGGGCCACCGTCGTCCGGATCGTCGCACGGCATGGAGCCCTCGAAACGTGAGGTGAGTTCGATGCCGGGCGGGAGTGCGGCCTGTGCCTCCCGGACGATTTCCTCCACACGTGTTGACGCCTGGTCCAGAGTCATCGAATCGCTCACGGTGCCCCCCGTCGGGTCGTCCCGGTCGCAGCCGGCGACAAACAGCAGGGCGGTTGTCGCGATCACCAGTCGTCGCCGGAGCGAGGTGAAGTTCATCGAATCACGTCCCCATAGTTTCCGGTGACGATGCTGGCGATGTTGTCCCGCGCCACGTTGTTGGGATCCCAGTACTCGGAGTGTGCGCTGGGGTTCGGCTTGTTGAAGGGATCGCGCCAGTCCCACAGCGGTGTTCCGTCGTCGCTCTTGAACACCTGGCCGCCGAACCCCCGGCCGGCCGGATTCTCGCCGTGGACCAGGTTGTCGTCCAGACCAGCGGATTGGATGACGTCGTTCTTCGCCGTGGTGGCCCAGACGTGTTGGGTCGAATCACCACCGGTGATCTTCAGGCCTTCGGCGCCGGCCACCCCGACGCCGGGACTGGCCACCAGGATCAGGTCGTCGGCGTTCAACGCCGTGTTGCCCGAGGCACTATGCCCGATCACCGTGGTGCCGTAGCTGTGCCCCAACACCACGTTGTGGGACGGTCCGCCCTCGTGGGTGGCCCGAAGCCCATCCTGGAATCTCCGCAGGTCGTCGGCGCCGTCCTCGGCGTACCTGCCGCGCGTGGCGGCCAGGAGGTCGTCGGGTGCGTCGTAGCCGAGCCACATGATGGCGGCGGTCTCCTCGCCCGGCGCCTTCTTGGCCGCGTCGTACGCCATCCGGTCGGCACGTTCGATGTCACCGCGAACGGTGGAGAGATCTGACCCGGTACCCGGCACGTATGTCACAACGTTGTCGGCGTGGTCGGGGTTGCCCACCGAGACGATCGCCCGACCGTCGTCGGCGGAGTTGAATCCGACCAGGAACGCGCGGGGTTTGGTGTCGTCGTTCAGCCGGTTGTTGATGGCGTCGATGCCGCGCAGCTTGCCGTTGACGGCCTCGCGCTCCTCCTTCAGCTTGTCCAGCTCGCTGATGGCCGTCCCGACCGGGTTGTCCGCGTTCGGATACAGCTCCGCGGCACGGCCCTCGTCGAGCATCCGCCGGATGTACGCCTCGCGGGCCTCCAGCTCGGCACGACGGGCGACGAGCGCGTCGTGGTCGCGGTCGAGCACGATCCGGTTGGCGATGTCCCGTGCGGAGACCGGCACCCCGTCGAGGTTGCCGATCAGGTCCGGGTACTCCGCGATGACGAACCGGCGCTGTTCCGGGGACAACGAGTCCCACCAGGCCTTCACCGTCTTCGGGTCAGAGCCCGCCGGCGGGACCGAGGCGCGGTCGACCCGGGCCGCCGGGACTCCCGAGCCGGTCGCGGTGTTCTCGGTGATGGCCCTGGTCGTCTCGTCGTCCAGTCGCGCCGCGGCCTTGAGCAGCTCGTCCCGCTCGTGCACGAACGAGGAGAGGGCGCGGGCACCCCACTCGTTCCGCGCCGACGGCTCAAGCTCCATCGAGCCGTCCGGGTTGATGGTGACGCCGCTGCCGCGGCCCCGGGCGACCAACGACTGGGCCTGCGCGCGCAGCGCCTCGACCTCGTCGGCGTGTCGGGACAACGCCTGGGAGATCGCCAGCGCGGGGACGTACGCCAGGTCGAGTTCCTTGCGGAGCGACTCCAGGTGCGCGGAGGCGCGGGTGGCGGCGTCTCCCTGCCAGACGTCGGGGATCCGTTTGACGTTGGGGATCAGCGCGTCGGCCTGGTCGTCGATGGCCTTCGCCAGGTCACCCCAGGCTGTGGCGGCGGTGCGGAAGGCGGCGGGGTCTGCGGTGAGCACCGCCTCGAAGGTCAGCCCGGCCATCAGCGGGTTACCGTCCGGCGCGACCGCTCGGCGGAGCGTGCGTCAGCGGCCTGGTAGTTGTTGGCCGCGTCGATCATCGACTGACCCGCCTGCCCAAGCCGGCCCACGAGCCCTTTCAGGTAGTCCTGCCATCCCTGGGCGGCCCTGTCCGCCGCGGTGGTGGTGGACCAGCCGGTTGTGCCCGATCTCGTTGGTGGGGCCAGGTTTCCCTGAACCGACGACGTGTCGGTCTTCAGGTCGTCGGCGATAGAAATGATCTTGCCGCCGATGCTGCGGATCTCGGAAGGGTTCACCTCGAGTGACATGCCGACCCCCGCGGTTCACGGCATTTCGATCGATAACCGTCATTTTAGCAGCGGTGTGTGACGAGAGGAACGGACAACGTGGCGGGGTGACTGTGCAGATGACGAAGGCCGGCCCCCCGATCCGGGGGCCGGCCTCGACAGTGTGTGTGCTGGTGCTCGTCAGGCGAGCGGAGGATACGAGATTCGAACTCGTGAGGGTTGTTAACCCAACACGCTTTCCAAGCGTGCGCCCTAGGCCGCTAGG
>CALGAM010000259.1 GCA_937951935.1 uncultured Micromonospora sp.
GACAGGTTCGGCATGCAACAGCACGTCGGCCGGGGACTGGACGCGGTGGTGACCGCGTTACAGCGCGGCCAGGTGGACACCATGCTCATCGTCGACGACCCGTCCTCCACGGCGGAGCTGTGGGTCGGTCCCGAGCCGACCGACATCGCGACCACGGCCGACGAACTCCGGGAGCTGTCGGTACCGGATCCCCGGCGGGTCCGGGCCGACGCCGCGCTGGTGCGGGCACTGGTCGGCACCGACGCCGGGGTGACCGTACTCGACCGTGACCAGGCACCGGAACTCACCGACGGGGTCGGTGCCGTGCTCCGGTACGTCGACGCCAGCACCCCGGTGGGCGGCCGTGGCTGAGCCGGGGAGGGCGACGGTGGGATCAACGGGGCAGGTCGCGACGGCCGGGCCGCCGCGGACGATCGCCGACCTGGTGGTCGAGCGGCTGCGGGCCTGGCAGGTGCCTCGGGTCTTCGGCCACCCCGGGGAGGGGGTGACCCTCCTCGTCGAGGCGCTGCGCCGTGCCGGAGGCGACCCCGCCTTCGTTCCCGCCCGGCACGAGGAGGCGGCCGGATTCATGGCCGTCGGCCACGCCAAGTACACCGGCGGGGTCGGCGTGTGTCTGGCCGCCCAGGGGCCCGGCGCGCTGCACCTGCTGGGCGGCCTCTACGACGCCAAGCTGGACAGCAAGCCCGTGCTGGCGCTGGTGGGGCAGCAGACGTACAGCGCGCTGGGCAGCGCGTACCAGGACATCGAGCTGCCCCGGCTCTTCAGCGACGTCTGCGCGGCGTTCCTGCGGGTCGCGGCGGTCGCCGAACAGGTGCCGTACCTGATCGACCAGGCGGTGCGGACCGCTGTGGCGACCCGCGGCCCGACATGTCTGGTCATCCCGCAGGATCTCCTGGACCAGGCGGCGCCGGACGGGATGCCGCACCCCGACGGCGGCGGGGTGATCGCCTCGTCCCCCGGGTTGCCGCCGGCCCGGGTGGTGCCGCACGAGAAGGACCTCAACGCCGCCGCGCAGCTGCTCGGTTCCGGCCGGCGGGTGGCCATCCTCGTCGGCCAGGGGGCGTACGGCGCCGCCGAGGAGATCATGGAGTTGGCGGACCGGCTCGACGCCGGGGTGGCGGCGTCGCTGCTCGGCAAGCCCGTCCTGGACGAGCGGCTGCCGTACCACACCGGGGTGCTCGGACAGGTCGGCACCGAGGCCAGCGCCCAGTTGATGGCAGGCTGCGACACCCTGCTGATGATCGGCACCAACGACCCGTGGACCGGCTACTACCCGGTGCCCGGCCAGGCCACCGCGGTGCAGATCGACATCGACGGCAGCCGGCTGGCCAGCCGGTATCCGGTCGACGTGCCGCTGGTCGGGGACGCCCGCCAGACGCTGCGCGCGCTGTTGCCCCTGGTGCCGGCGCGGCAGAACCGCGAGTGGCGCGACCTCGTCGAGGCGGCGGCCGACCGGGCCCGGACCGAGACCACCGCCCGTGCCGAGGCGCCCGCCCGGACCGTGAACCCGCGGCTGGTCCTGCACGAGCTGTCGCCCCGACTGCCCGCCGACGCCTCGGTGGCGGTCGACGTCGGCTCGGTCACCTACTGGTACGCCCGGCACCTGCAGCTGCCACCGGGGGTCCGTGCCCACCTCTGCGGCACCCTCGCCGCGGTGGGCTCCGCCCTGCCGTACGCCGTCGCGGCGAAGCTCGCCGCCCCGGACCGGCCGGTCTTCGCGCTGCTCGGCGACGGCGCCATGCAGTCCGGCGGGCTGGCTGAGCTGATCACCGTGGCCCGGCACTGGCCGGAGTGGCCCGACCCCCGGTTCGTCGTGCTCGTGCTCAACGACGGGGACCGGGGCGGTCGGGCCGGCGACCAGGGACCGGAGGAGTGGGCGGCGGTAACCGGGGCGGTCCGGGCGCCCGCGGAACTGGACCGTCCCGCCGCCCCCGGGTTTCCCCCGCCCGAGGCGGTCCGGGCGGGCCACGTCCCGTACGCCGGCTGGGCCCGGCTGCTCGGGCTGCACGGAATCCGGGTCGACCGCTCCGAGCTGGTCGGCGCGGCGTGGGAGGAGGCGATGGCCGCCGACCGCCCCACCCTGGTCGAGGCCGTGGTCGATCCCACCATCCCGTTGGAGCCACCGGCCCGCCCTTTCGCAGACCTGCGCGCACTCTCCGCCGACGGCACCGACGAGGAGGCCGCGGCGGTCCGGGCCCGTGCCCGGGCGCTGCGCGAGCGGGCCGCACGCGGCGCCGACCTCACCTGACGGGGTGCGGGGCGGGCGTCCCGGGCCGGCGGTGCCCGGCCGGACGGGCATAACGACCGGTCTTTCCGAATGTCCGCTGCACGGTCGCTGATCGCCCGTTTGGACCCGATCTGCGCGGGAAGGCTCGGGCAGCGACCGAGGGAGGGTGAGCCCGGTGCGGGATGTTCAGCGGTTTCGGGCCGTCGACGGCGTCGTGCCGCCGGGGCGGGTCGTCTCGCCCGAGAGCACCGGTCGGGTGCTGCTGGCCGCCGCCTCCCGCGCCCTGCGGGGCCGCGACTGCGCCGACCTGGGCCGCCCTCCGCTGCTGTCGCGGCTGCGCGGCGCGCCGGAGGCGGTACGGCGCCGTGCGCTGGACCGGGCCGCCGCCCGGACGGCGCTCAGCGCCGCACAGGCGGCGGCCATCGACGCCGAACAGGTGGCGCGATGGGTGGTGGAGCACTACCCCGGTCCGCCACGCCGCTTTCCCGGGGCGGTGCTCGGGTCGCCACACGGCGGAGCGGTCCACCTGGCGGTCGCGATGGGGGTGCCGTGGCTGCCCGCCGCCTTCGACGTCTCGGTGTCCTGGCCCGACGGTACGGTCGACGACGCGGCCGGAGCGCTCGAGTACGGAATCCGGGTGACGGGTGGCCTGCTGCGCACCGATCCCGGGGTCCGGGTCCGCCAGGTGTACGACCCGGCGGGGCGGGGCCCGCTGGCCGGCTCCACGCTCTCCCTGGTGGTGCGGTGGCACCGGCTGCCCCGGGCGTACCGACGGTTCCTCGACGACCGACTCGCGCCGGGCGCGCCGGTGCTGCTGCTGCGGGACGTCCGGTCCTGGCCGGTCCTGGACGCCGGTGGCGGCCACAGTTTCCAGCTCGGCACTCCCACCAGCGGGCTGGAACCCGACGTCCCGCCGGGGCCCGTGCTCCGGTGGCTGTCGCGTGATGCGGCGGGCGTCGGCGGTGACCCGCCGGACCCACGACGGCCGGGACAGGCCGAGCACGGGGTCGAGCCGGGCTTCGAGCGGAGCCTGCTGGCGTGGGCGCGGGCGGCCGGGAGCCCGGTTCACCGGGTCGTGTTCGGGCAGCCGGAGGTGCTCAGCGCGGCTGCCGCGGACCTCTACCGCGACTGGCTGCGCCGTGCGGGGAAGACCGGTGACCGCTGTGTGGTGGAGTGTGGCCGGCTGCTCGACCCCTGGCAGGTCGTCCGGGCCGGCCTGGTGCCGTACTGGTGTGAGAACGCGACGCGGCGCAGCGTGAGCGGTGCCGAGTGGTGGCTGGCCGGCAGCCGACCGTTCAGCTCGCTCGACGTGCTGCCGGAGCCGCCCGGTGCGCGGTCGCCCGTGTTCGCCGGGCTGCCGCAGTGGCGTGCGGTCGCCTCGTTCGGCCGGCGCCGGCGCGCCCTGGACCGGGTGGCCGCGCGCGGCTACCCGGTGAGCGCGGTGGCCACCCGACACGCCACCCGGGTGCTGCGTAACCAGCCGTACGACCTGCCTGTCCCGAGCCCGCTGGGGGTGGTCGAGGTGCTGGCCGGGCTCCGGGACAGCGGGGCACCGCAGGGGCTGCTCGTGTGGTGAGCCCGCGGGGCGTACCCGCCGTCGGGCGGGAGGCTGCAGCCACCGTGAAACGCCGCGCGCCGGTCACGTCTCGTGATTGAGTACCTACAGAGCGGGAAGACCGCCGGTGGTAGCCGATCGACAGTGCCCTGGTGGGGCCAGCGGCTCCCGCTCGGCACAGTGAGCTGCATGTTCGCTTCCGGCCCGGTTGTCGTTGACGGCACCCGTCGACCGGTTGGGCATCCCGGGCGGGGACTCCTGAGGGAGGCGCGGATGTTCGGACAGACCACCACCACACCGCCGGCGGAGCGCGGACTGGAGGACCTGGATGCCGCCGCGCTGGCGTACGCCGCGAGGATCGCGGGCCTGCCGCCGGAGCGTCGGCAGGAGGCACGTGATGATCTGGTGCGGTTCGCCCTGCCGTTCGCCGGGCGGCTGGCCCGCCGCTACCGGGGACGTGGGGAGCCCTTGGAGGACCTCGAGCAGGTGGCCCGGTTGGGGCTGGTGAACGCCGTCGACCGGTACGACCCGGAACGGGGTTCCTTCACCGCGTACGCCGCGATCACCATCGTGGGCGAGATCAAGCGGCACTTCCGGGACCGGACCTGGGGAGTCCACGTGCCGCGCCGGCTGCGGGATCTCATTCTCGAGGTCGGACAGGCGACGGCGGCGCTGACCAGCGAGCTGTCCCGGACGCCGAGCGTCGCGGAGTTGGCGGCCCGGCTGGAGACCCCGGAGGAGGAGATCCTGGCGGCCCTGGAGTCCGCCGCCGGCTACAGCCCGGCCTCGCTCAACGCGCCGGTGGGCGGGGAGAGCTCGGCCGAGTTCGGCGACCTGGTCGGCGAGTCCGACACCGACCTGGAGTCGGTGGACGACCGGGTCACCGTCAGCGGACTGCTCGGCCGGCTGCCGTGGCGGGAACGCCGGATCCTGGCCATGCGCTTCTACGGCAACCAGACGCAGGCCGAGATCGCCGCCCGGTTCGGGATCTCGCAGATGCACGTCTCGCGGCTGCTCTCCCGGGCCCTCACCTGGCTGCGTCAGGCGATGCTCGCCGACACCCCGACTCCCTGGCAGTCCGGGACGGCGGACGCCAACCCGCCGGCCCGGGTCTCGGCGCGCCGTACCGGCGACCGGGTGGTCGTCGAGGCGACCGGCGACATCGACCGCGACCTGGCCGAGCAGCTGCGGCGGGCGGTCGTCGAGGCCGTCGCCGCGGAGCAGCCGGCCGAGGTGGCGATCGACCTGACCGACATCACCCGGCTCGACGGTCCGGCGCTGGCCGCCCTCGTCGCGGGGCGGAACGCCGCGCACCGCGCCGGGGTGCGGTGGCGGCTGGCCCGCGCGCAACCGGCGATCCATCACGCGCTCAGCTCCGCCGGCCTGGTCGCGCTCCCCGCCGAGTGAGCGCCCCACCGTCCACCCGCGGTTCACCGCTCCGGCTCCTCACGCTCGTCCTGCGCCGTGGGGGCCTCCTCCTCATCCTCTGCGGCACGGCCGGTCCGCCACCGGTGGCTCTGCCTGGTGCCGCCCCGGTCGGCGTCGATGCTCTCGTCCGGTTCCGCCGGTTCGAACGCCGGCCGGCGCACCTCACCCGGCTCCGGCACCTCGATGGGCCGGGCGCCGGAGCGGGCCGGTGGATGGTGGGCGACGGCCACCGCGGCGCCGTGCGCACCCTCGGCGGCGGGCTGCTCCGCCCCGGGGCGGGGATGCGCGGGGTGCAACTCGTCGCGCAGGTGCTGCGGCGGCCGGGTGGACCGCTGCGGCAGGTCCCGGCCGAGGTCGGCGACGAGCGGGCCGTACTTGTCGTCGAAGGCGGGACGTTCGGAACGGATCCGTGGCATGCGGTCGAAGTTGCGAAGTGGCGGGGGACAACTCGTCGACCACTCCAGGGAGTTGCCGAAGCCCCAGGGATCGTCGACGTCCACCAGACGCCCGAACCGCCAGGACTTCCAGACGTTGTAGATGAAGAACAACGTGGAGGCGCCGAGGATGAACGACCCGACGGTGGAGACGACGTGCAGGGTGGTGAATCCGTCGGTGGGCAGGTAGTCGGCGTACCGGCGGGGCATCCCCTCGGTGCCCAGCCAGTGGTGGACGAGGAAGGTGACGTGGAAGCCGACGAACATCGTCCAGAAGTGTGCGCGTCCGAGGCGTTCGTCGAGTAGCCGTCCGGTCATCTTCGGGAACCAGAAGTACATGCCGCCGAAGGCCGCGAAGACGACCGTGCCGAACATCGTGTAGTGGAAGTGGCCGACGACGAAGTAGCTGTCGGTGGTGTGGAAGTCCAGTGGCGGACTGGCCAGCATGACACCGGTGAGGCCCCCGAACAGGAACGTGACCAGGAAACCGACGGCGAACAGCATCGGGGTCTCGAAGGTGATCTGCCCCTTCCACATCGTGCCGATCCAGTTGAAGAACTTGATTCCGGTCGGCACCGCGATGAGGAAACTCAGGATGGCGAAGAACGGCAGCAGCACCTGACCGGTGCCGAACATGTGGTGTGCCCAGACGGCCATCGACAGGATGGTGATCGCGATCGTCGCGAGGACCAGCCCCTTGTAGCCGAAGATCGGCTTTCGGGCGAACACCGGGATGATCTCGGTGATGATGCCGAAGAACGGCAGGGCGATGATGTAGACCTCGGGGTGCCCGAAGAACCAGAAGAGGTGCTGCCAGAGCAGCGGTCCCCCGGTGTTCGAGTCGTAGATGTGGGCGTCCAGCAGACGGTCGGCGTACAGCGCGAGCAGCGCCGCGGCCAGCAGCGGGAAGACGAAGATCACCAGCAGGCTGGTGAAGAGCATGTTCCAGGTGAAGATCGCCATCCGGAACAGCGTCAGCCCGGGCGCACGCAGGGTGAGGATCGTGGCGATCAGGTTGACCGCGCCGAGGATGGTGCCGAGCCCGGAGATGGTCAGCCCGATGATCCAGAGGTTTGCGCCGACTCCCGGCGAGTGTTGGGCGTCGCTCAGCGGGGTGTACGCGGTCCAGCCGAAGTCGGCCGAGCCGTTTGGGCTGAAGAAGCCGGCCATCGACATCACGCCGCCGAAGAGGTACAGCCAGTACGCGAGCGCGTTCAGCCGGGGGAACGCCACGTCCGGTGCCCCGATCTGCAGCGGCACGATGTAGTTGCCGAAGCCGAACGCCACCGGTGTGGCGAACAGCAGCAGCATGATCGTGCCGTGTGCGGTGAAGAGCTGGTTGTACTGCTCCGGGGAGAGGAAGTGCAGGCCCGGCTGCCCCAGCTCGGCGCGGATCAGCAGCGCCATGATTCCGCCGACGACGAACCAGAGGAAACCGGTGCCCAGGTAGAGCAGGCCGATCTGCTTCGCGTCGGTCGTACCGAGCAGCCGGACCAGCGTGCTGCCCCGGATCGCCCGGCGGATCGGCCCCGGATAGCTGCCCGACCGCGCGGGCGCCAGGATCAGGGGTCCGCGATCCTGCCCCGGTTCGGTAACCACCCGTTTCGGCATCCGACTCACCCCGTGTACAGCAGTGGCCAGGGACGGGCGGGTGACTACCCGGCATTTCAGCGCCGAAACCCGGCAGGTCGGAAAATTTCAGGAACCGAGCCCCGGAGTGGGGCAACCGGGCCGGCTCGGGGCGGTGCGGCCCGCGGGCCGGGATGCGCTCACCGTCCACCCTCGCCGCCCGGGCGGCCGGCCCGGACCGGAGCCCCGCCGTCCGGCGCCGTCGTCGGCAGCCGGCGCATCCGCTGGTACAGCTCGACGTAACGCTCGGCCATGACCCGGGGGGTGAACCGCCGGCTCGCCTCCCGGCAGCACTCCCGCGCGTCGAGCCGGGCGATGCCGGACACCAGTTCGGCCAGGCCGTCGCCGTCCTCGGCGAGCAGCCCGGTCCGGCCGTGCTCGACCAGTTCGGGCAGGCAGCCGCGGCCAACGGCCACCACCGGGGTGCCGAGCGCCAGCGACTCGATCACCGCGGTGCCGCCCGGCTCCTCCCAGCAGAGCGGGAAGAGGCTGGCCCGGGCCCGCGCCACGAGTTCGTCCCGGGCGGCCCCGGCCACCGTTCCGACCCAGCGCACCCGCACGCCGTCGACCAGGGGCGCCACCTCCTCGCGCCAGTAGCGCACATCCGGGTTCTGGTCCGCCTCCGGCCCGGCGGCGGCCAGCTCCTCGGGACGCCGGTACGGACCGACCGGTCCGGCCAGGACCAGGTCGAAACGCGCCTCGTGGGCCAGCCGCGCGCCGAGGTGCTGCCCCTTGCCCCTGGTGATCCGCCCGAGGGTCACCAGGTAATCGGCCTTCTCACCCACCGGGCGCCGGTCCGCGTCCGTGGCCAGCGGGGTGGCGAGGTGGACGTACCCGATCGCGTGCTCGCGCAGCGCCTGCGGCGCCCGCGCGAGCTGGGCGGCGGACACCCCGTTGACCCGCACCCGGTCGCCGCCGTCGACGTACCCGTAGAGGTCGGGGTGTTTGCCGAGATCCCAGTGCAGGGTGTGCAGCGCGGGGCAGGCCTCCGGGCCCATCGCGCTGAGTACGGCCAGTCCGACCGCCTCCACGTGGTCGTGCACCAGGTCGATGTCGTCCCGTTCCCGCAGCGCCCGGACCACCGCGTTGAGGTGGGCGTGGGCGATGCCCATCACCTGGTTGTACGGCCGCTGGAGGGCGGAGAACTGTCCCCGGGGGTAGACCGAGAGCAGCTCGTCGACCGGCAGGGTGCTGTCACCGACCGAGGCGAGCACCACCCGGACGCCGAGCCGGCGCAGCTCGGGAACGAGCGTGGCGACCACGTTCTCGATGCCTCCGTACCCCGGGGGTGGCACCGGCAGCCACGGGCCGGCGTTCATCAGTACGGTCAAGCCCACGTCCTGCCCTCCCGGTCCGGCCGGCCGGTGCCGGCGTCGTCCTCTCCGTCTCCGTCGTCATACCGGCGTGCCCTGTCGTGCCTCGCGCAGCTCGACCAGCGGTGGGCGCTCCCGGACGGAGACGTCGCTGACCACGATCTCCCGGTCGAGGTTGGGCAGGGCGCTGCTGCCGTCGCGGCGGAACTGCACCAGCAGATTCCCCGGGGGCTCGGTGTCGGTGACCCAGCCGCGGCGGCACAGGCGCCGCCAGACCGTGTGCAGGATCTGGCCGGCCATGCGCCCCAGCGCCTCGGTGTCCTGGTGCCGGTGCAGCCGCTCGCCGAGGTCGACCTGGGCGAGCGCGTCCAGGCCGCACATCTCCAGCAGGTCGATCAGCATCGCGGTCTCGACGCCGTAGCCGGAGACGAAGGGAACCCGCTCCAGGACGTCCCGCCGACCGGCGTACTCGCCGGCCAGGGGCTGCACGAAGCCGGCCAGCTCCGGCCAGAAGAGGTTGAACAGCGGCCGGGCCACCAGTTCGGTGACCCGTCCGCCGCCCTCCGTCTCGACACCGCTGGTGCCGACGAGCGGCCGGTGGTAGAAGCCCTTCACGAACGCGACGGACGGGTCGGAGAGCAGCGGACCGAGCAGTCCGGTGACGAAGTGGGGGCGGAACTCCCGCAGGTCGGCGTCGAGGAAGACGACGACGTCACCGCCGGACGCGGCCAGACCTGCCCAGAGCGCGTCGCCCTTGCCGTCCAGACGCGGCAGTCCCCGGGTCACCTCGTCCTGGCTGATCACCCGGGCTCCGGCCGCCGCCGCCACGGCGGCGGTCGCGTCCTGGGACCGGGAGTCGACCACCACCAGGTCGTCGACCAGCGACACCTCCTCGACGAGGCAGGCCCGGATCGCCGCGACGATCGCACCGACCGTTCTCTCCTCGTTTCGCGCCGGTATGACCACGCTGACCGTCCGGCCCGCCTTCAGGTGGGCGAGCTGCCGGGCGGTCCACTGGTCGGCGGCGCCGGTACGCCGGGTGGACCATGCCTCGAGCGCCGGTGACACGGACGTTCGCAACCGCCGCATGGGACCAACCTCCCCAGATGCTCGGCCGGAGCCTGTCGGCCGCCGGTGCAGCCCTACGGTTTTCCCCGCCGGCCTGGGTCTAACCGGCGTCGGCGCGACACCGGGCTAACACCGACAAACAGCACGACACCCGGCATCGTCGGGGTGGATGCGGGGACGCACGTTCCCGGTCGGTTCGCGTACCGTTGCCGAACATGGGTGTGTCGCAACGGTTGAAGGCCAGGGTCCGGCGTTTCCTCCAACGGCCGGGCACCACGGTTGACCTGGCGCCGCTGAAGAAGCTGCTGCCCAAGATCGAGGCACGCGAGGAGGAGCTGACCAAGCTCAGCGACGCCGAACTCACCGAGGCGGCGGGCCGGGCCGAGGACTACGTCGACATCTGCGCCATCGGCCGCGAGGCCGCCCGGCGCGGGCTCGGGCAGCGGCCGTACGACGTACAGCTGCTCGGCGTGATGTCCCTGCTCGCCGGCAAGGTCGCCGAGATGGCCACCGGTGAGGGCAAGACGCTCACCGCGGCGATCGCCGCCTACGGGCACGTGCGCCAGGGCAACGGGCCGGTGCACGTGCTGACCGTCAACGACTACCTGGCCCGCCGGGACGCGGAGTGGATGGAGCCGGTCTACCGGCTGCTCGGCCTGACCGTCGGCTGGGTGACCGAGTCGTCCACCCGCGAGGAGCGCCGGGCGGCGTACGCCTGCGACGTCACCTACGCCTCCGTCAGCGAGGCCGGGTTCGACTTCCTCCGCGACCAGCTGGTCACGGACATCGACGACCGGGTGCAGTCGACGCTGGCCACCGCGATCGTGGACGAGGCCGACTCGATCCTGATCGACGAGGCCCGGGTGCCGATGGTGTTGGCCGGCACGGTACCGGGCGCGCAGGACCCCGTGCACACCGCCGCGGCGGTGGTCCGCGGGCTGCGTCCCGGCCGGCACTACGAGGTTGCCGAGGACGGCCGGAGTGTCGCCTTCACCGACGCCGGCCTGGCCGAGGTCGAGGCCCGGCTCGGTGGCATCGACCTCTTCGCCGACGAGAACGTCGAGCAGTTGTCCGCGGTCAACGTCGCGCTGCACGCGCACGCCCTCCTGCACCGGGACGTCGACTACATCGTCCGCAACGGCGCGGTGGAGCTCGTCGACGAGATGCGTGGCCGGGTCGCCCAGCGCCGTCGCTGGCCGGACGGGTTGCAGGCGGCGGTCGAGGCGAAGGAGGGGCTGGACGCCACGGCCGAGGGCGAGGTGCTCGGCACCATCACCGTGCAGGCCTTCATCGCGCTCTACCACACGGTCTGTGGGATGACCGCGACCGCGGTGCTGGTCGGTGACCAGCTCCGGGAGTTCTTCAACCTCGAGGTCGCGGTGATACCGCCGAACACGCCGTGCATCCGCGTCGACGAGCCGGACCGGATCTACGCCACCCGGGCCGAGAAGGAAGAGGCGCTGATCGAGGAGATCAAGGAGCAGCACAAGACCGGCCGGCCGGTGCTGGTCGGCACCCTCGACGTCCGCGAGTCCGAGCGCCTGGCGGCGGCCCTGCGGGAGGCCGGGGTGCCCTGCACCGTGCTGAACGCGAAGAACGACGCCGAGGAGGCGGCGATCATCGCGGAAGCCGGCAAGTACGGTGCGGTCACCGTCTCGACCCAGATGGCGGGCCGGGGCGTCGACATCCGGCTGGGTGGCAGCGACCAGTCCGACCGGGAGCGGGTCGCCGCGCTCGGCGGCCTCTTCGTGATCGGTAGCGGGCGGCACGACAGCCGGCGGGTCGACGACCAGCTCCGCGGGCGGGCGGGGCGGCAGGGCGACCCCGGCCGCTCGGTCTTCTTCGTCAGCCTCGAGGACGAGCTGGTGGTGCGGCACGCCGCGGACGTGATTCCGCCCTCCCCGCGGATGCACGCCGACGGTCTGGTCACCGATCCGCAGGTGGACTACGCGGTCGAGCACGCCCAGCGGGTCGCCGAGGGCGTCAACCACGAGATCCACCGCAACACCTGGCGGTACAGCGTGGTGATCGAGCAGCAGCGCAAGGCCCTCGCCGAGCGCCGGGAACGACTGCTCACCACCGAGGTGGCGGCGGAGATGCTCGCCGAGCGGTTCCCGGAGCGGACGAAGGAGATGGACGAGGAACTGCTGTCGCGGGTGGCCCGCTCCATCGCCCTCTACCACCTCGACCGGCTCTGGGCGCAGCACCTGGCGATGCTCTCCGAGGTCCGTGAGGGTGTGCACCTGCGGGCGCTGGGCCGGCTCGATCCGCTCGACGAGTTCCACCGTGCGGCGGTGCCGGCGTTCAACGCGCTGATCCCCGAGATCGAGGCCCGGACGGTGGAGACGTTCGAGGAGAACGAGTTCGACGACGACTGGCAGCCGGACTCGTCGAAGCTGGTGCGCCCGAGCGCCACCTGGACCTACCTGGTCCACGACAACCCGTTCGGGTCCGAGCTCGACCGGCTGATCTCCGCCGTGGGGCGGCGCCTGGGCTCCGGCTCCCGCTGACCGCACCCGCCGCCGGGGTGGTCCACCACGGTGACCACCCCGGCGGCATCGTCGTTCTCTCCAGGTACGCGCGGTTTGTCCCCCTGCTGGTCAGGGTAGAAGCGCGGGTCGTACCGGCGTGGCCGGCAGGTGGAACCAGGAGAGGCGAGGATGACACGGTCGAGGGCGGGATCTGTGCGGACTGCGGCGGTCGCGCCGACGGTGGGGGGCGCGGCGCGGTGGTGAGAACGGGTACGGGCGAGATCTCGGGCGACGTCCCGGGCGTCCGGGAAACCGCCGCGCTGCTCCGGGAGGTCACCGCCGGACTGATCACCGGCGACGACTTCGACGCCGCGCTGGTCCGGCTGGCCCGAACCATCCGGGACGCCGTCCCGGAGGTCTCCTGGTGCGGTGTCACCGTTCTGCGCTGTGGTGCCCCGGCCTCGGCCGCGGCCTCCGAGCCGTGGCTGCGGGCGCTCGACGAGGTCCGGTACGGCACCGACGGCCCGGCGATGACCGCGATCCGGCAGCGTGACGTGGTCTGGTCGGCGGATCTGCGCGGCGAGACCCGCTGGCGGCGGTGGACGACGCAGGCGCTGGCGCTCGGCGTCCAGGGGGTGCTGGCGGTGCCGGTCGACGTCGACGCGCACGTGATCGGCTCGATCAATCTCTACGCCCGCGATCCGGGCGTCCTCGGGGCGGCCCAGCATCTCACCGCGATGCTTCTCGCCGAGCACGCCGGGCTGCTGCTCGGTGCGGTCCGCCACCGGGCCCGGCAGGCGGAACAGACCGCGGACCTCGCCCGAAGACCGTCGGCTGGCCGGCTCATCGATCAGGCACTCGGGGTTATCATGACTCAACGTGGCTGTTCGGCCACGGAAGCTCTGCAGGTTCTGCGTTCCGCCTCGGCGGCCCTGGCCTTGCCGCTGCGAGACGTCGCCGAGCGGCTGGTCACCTCGGTGACCCGCCCTCGGGACACCTGATCCTCCGCGCCGGTGGTGCCGCGCCGTCGTGTCGGCACCGCGGCCTGCGGCGGGCACGGGCAAGGCCGGTCGATGAGCGAGCCGGGGGAGGGCCGCGTCATGCAGAGCCGCCTGAGGGTGCACGGGCATCCGATCCAGCCGATGTTGGTGACCTTCCCGTTCGGCCTCTTCGTCTCCGCCACGGCCTTCGACCTGACCGACCTGCTCGGCGGGCCCGCCATCCTGGGCCTGGTCGGCTACTGGACCACCGTGGCGGCCCTGGTCGCCGCCGGGCTCACCATCGTGGCCGGGCTGGCCGACCTCTGGGACGCTCCGGGGGACGGGACCTGGCGGACGGCACTCACCTTCAACCTGGTCACCGCCGGGGTGGCGGTGTTGTTCGTCTTCGCCTGTCTGATCCGCTCCGGTACCCCGGAGCACGGGGCGACCGGTGGCCTGCTGGCCGTCGAGCTCGTCGGGCTCGCGCTCGGCTCGGTGGGGGTGCGCCTCGGCGGCATCCTGGTCCGACGCTTCGATCCACCCACCCGGGAACCCCAGGGCCTCGACGCGCTGCGCCCCTACTCCGTGGCCAGCGACGTCGGCCCGCCCTGCCGGGCGCTGTCGGCCGGGCGCTGTCGGGGCCACTGAGCGGGCCGCGTGGCCGGTCGGGGCCCGGCCGGCGGCGTCCCGCGAGGGGGATCGGACGATTTCCCGGCGGCCCGGGTGCACCTCAGTGCGCGGCCGCCCGGTGCGCGGCGAGCACGTCGTCGCCGAAGTCGCGGTACGGTCGGCGCAGCACCGTGTGCGCGTGGTTGCCGTCGTCGCTGGTGGCGTCGTACTCGATCAGGAGGTCCTCGCCCTGTATCCGGTAGTAGTGCCGGCCGCCCGGCATCGTCGGCCCCTCCCAGGCGAAGTAGAGGTCGTGGCGGTGGACCCGGTCGGCCTCGGCGGCGGCCAACTCCGGCGGCAACCGGTCGAGGTAGAGGGCGACGAGCTGGTCGAGCAGTGCCCGGGAGGTCGGCCCGAGCGTGGCGGCCCGTAGCCCGAGCGGTTCGACGCGGGTGACGAAGTGGGGCCGGGTGGCGCTGCGGATGTCCTCCGGTGCCCGGTCGGAGACGACCGCGGCGGCCCGACTGGCGGGGTCGAGCGCGTCGAGCAGGGCGAAGGCCAGATCCTCCTCGGGTGCGAGCGGTCGACTCACCGGGCGGCCGGCATAACTGACCCGCGCCGGGTTGGCACCGAGGAAGACGGGTGCGGGTGAGACCCGGTCACCGGAGATCGTCATGGTGACCGAGAGGTGGTGTCCCTCGAAACGCCAGGACCAGTCGTCGTCGTGGACCGGATCGCCGAAGACGACGACACGGTAGTCGTCACTGTGCCGCCCCCGACGCCAACCCTCCTGCCGGTCGAGGACCTCCTCCAGTGCCATGATCGTCACAGCCTGGGCGTACGCGGACGGGCTCAGCGCGGTGGCGAGCAGCCGGTGGGCCGCCTTGCGCCCGGTGCGGTCGAGGTCGGCGAGGCAGGCCCCGGGGCGGGGCCGCGGCCGGTACTCGATCCACCGCCGGCCGGCCTCGTCGGCGAAGGGCCGCGCGGCGAGCTCCCGGGCCGGCCCGTCCAGCGCGGACAGCAGGGCCGCGGCGGCACGGCGCTGTTCGGCGGCGAGCGAGTGGTTCGACGGGCTCATTCCGCTGACGTCACCTCTCTCGCCGCCCAGGCCGGCCGGCCGCGGGGCGTGGCGGCGTCCGGTCCCCGGCCACCCGGCCAGCCTAGGGCGTGCCGGCGCCGCTTGCGGGCTGGCCGCGACCGGTCCGTTCCAGGGGGTCCGCCGCCGCCCGTGGTGGCCGGCGTCGCCCAGCGAAAAATGTAACGTGGGTCACACTATTGATCGCCGTCGGCGGGTAGGGTCTGCACATCGACAAACCCCTTTCGAAGGGTGCCGCCAGATGGTCAGACTCACCCCACACCGGTCGCGGCGACTCCAGATCGTCGGTCTTGCCGCGCTCGCTCTCGTGGTGGCGAACGCGGCTGTCGCTCCGGCGAGCAGCGCCAACCCCTCAGCGGCCGCAACCGGCTCGAGCACATCGGAGGGTGCCACCATCCCCGGTGTCGACGAGATCGCGAGCAGCCCCAACGTCCGGCAGATCGCCAACGCCCCCAAGCCGGGCACGTTCAACACGGAGGCCGCGCTCAACACCGACCTCGCCTTCCAGGGCCGGTACGTCTTCGCCGGCAACTACGACGGGTTCGTCATCTACGACATCGCGAACCCCGCGCGGCCGAAGATCGTGTCACAGGTGATCTGCCCCGGCTCACAGAACGACATCTCGGTCTACGGAGACCTGCTCTTCCTCTCCACCGACTCGCCGCGCAGCGACGACTCGTGCAGCAGCACGGGCGTGCCGAGCAGCGAGACGGTGTGGGAGGGCATCAAGATCTTCGACATCAGGGACAAGAGGAACCCCCGGTACATCAAGTCGGTCCAGACCGCCTGCGGCTCGCACACCCACACGCTGGTGCCGAGCAAGGACCGCAAGTCCGTCTACATCTACGTCTCGTCGTACGGGCCGTCCACCAGCTACGTCGGCTGCCCTCCGCCGCACGACTCCATCTCGATCATCAAGGTGCCGCTGAAGAAGCCGACCCAGGCCGCGGTGGTCGCGGTGCCGAACCTCTTCGCCGACGACGACGGCGGCAATCCGGGCGGCAACGGCTCCTCCGCCACGAGCGGCTGCCACGACATCACCGCCTACCCGAGCAAGGACCTGGCGGCCGGCGCCTGCATGGGCGACGGGATCCTGATGGACATCCGGAACCCGGAGAAGCCCCGGGTGATCAACCGGGTCCGGGACACCACGAACTTCTCCTTCTGGCACTCGGCGACCTTCAACAACGCCGGCACCAAGGTGGTCTTCACCGACGAGCTCGGCGGCGGTGTCGCCGCCACCTGCGTCGAGGCGGTGGAACCGACCCGGGGCGCCAACGCGGTCTACGACATCGTCGGCCGGGGTGACAAGCGCAAGCTCGTCTTCCGTAGCTACTTCAAGATCCCCCGACCGAACACCGACCTGGAGAACTGCGTGGCACACAACGGCTCGCTGATCCCGGTGCTCGGGCGGGACGTGATGGTCCAGGCGTGGTACCAGGGCGGCATCTCGATCTGGGACTTCACCGACTCGGCCAACCCGTTCGAGATCGGCTACTGGGAGCGTGGCCCGCTCTCCGACAGCCGCCGCATCATCGGCGGCTCCTGGTCGGCGTACTGGTACAACGGCTACATCTACTCCAACGACATCCAGAAGGGCCTGGACGTCCTCCAGGTGCGGGACCGGCGACTCTGGACCGCGGACCTGGTCAGGTTCCCGGAGCTCAACGTGCAGACCCAGCCCGGTTACCCGGTGGGCTGGTAGACGTCGGCGGCGGCACCGGGCGGGCGGATCCCACCCCGCCCGGTGCCGCCGCGTCCCGCACCGTCCCCGACCTCCGGAACCCGGTGGCCGGCCGCGTGGTACCTTCCCCGACCGGTGAGGGGAGGACGGTTTGGCCGGGGCAAGCCACGACGGGACGGGCCGTGACGAGCGGCGTCGCGGCGACGACCGCCACGCCGGGGAGGTGGGCGCGGGGCACGACACCTCCCCCGCGATCTACGTCGGAAACGCGGCCAGGGACGGTGCGGGCAACGGCGGTTGGCTGCTCGGCCACTTCATGCCCACCGGCATCCGGCACAGCACCGACGTGGAGGTGAAGTGGGGTGTGCACCCGCCCGGTGACACCCGCGCCGAGTGGGTCACCGGTGAGCGGCGTACCGCCCTGCTGGTGTTGATCTCGGGCCGGTTCCACATGGAGTTCCGCGGCCGTACGGTCGTCCTCGCCGAACCGGGCGACTACGTCGTCTGGGGTCCGGGCGTGGATCACTCCTGGTACGCCCCGGAGGCGGCGGTGGTGCTCACCGTCAGGTGGCCCTCGATCCCCGGCTACAAGGTGACCGCCACCTGACCGTGCCCGTCCACGAGCGCGCCACGTCCGAAGGCCCGGTGCCGGGGTCCGACACCGGGCCTTCCGTGGGTGGCGTTCCGCGTCGGCGCGCGTCGCGGTGACGTGTCGCCGACGCCTCAGCCGAGCGTGCAGGTCACCGTCGGAGCCGGGTTGCTGCCGGTCCAGCTGCCGAGGAATCCGAACGTCGTCGAGTCGCCCGGTGCCAGTGCGCCGTTCCACCCCACGTCGCGCGCGGTGGCGACGGCGCCGCTCTGGCTGATCTCCGCGTTCCACACCTGGCTGATCCGCTGACCGGCGCCGAAGGTCAGGGCGGCGGTCCAGGAGCGGCTCGCGGTGGTGCCGGCGTTGCGGACGCTGACCTCGCCCTGGAAGCCACCCTGCCACTGTCCGATCGTCCGGTACGTCGCCTCGCAGGCCCCGCCGGTCGGTGGCGTGGTCGTGGGCGGTCCGGCCGTCGGTGACCGGGTGCCCGACGTGGGTGGGGTGACGGTGGGGGTGGTCGGGGGCGTGGTGGGGGTGACACCGTCCAGCACCGCGGTCAGCGCCGGGTACCACCGGTCCGACATCTTCTGGTCGCCGGCGGCGTTCGGGTGGACCCCGTCGTAGGTGTCGGTGGCGGTGTCGAATCCCGACCACTGGTCGACCACCACGATGGGCGAGGCGGGTGTGGTCTTCGACGCCGCCCAGCCGGGGATGGCGTCGTTGAGCGCCACCACCCGCTGGCCGCACTCGGGGCAGGTGCCGGGTGCCATCGGGATGATCTTGGCGACCAGGATCTTCATGGCCGGGTTGCTCGCCCGCATCTGGTCCACCAGCGTGCTGTACGCGGCAAGGATGGTCGGGGTTGCCCGGTTGCTCCAGACATCGTTGGTGCCGAAGTGCATCAGGACGACGTCGGGGCGGGTGGCGGCAAGCCACGCGGGAAGCTGGTTCTGGCTGGCCACGTTGGTGACGAGGGCGCCGCCGTGGCCCTCGTTGTCCCCGTCGTACGGCTGTCCGCAGCCCTGCGGACCGAGCGTGCCGACGAAGTCGATGTTGGTGTAACCGGCGTCCTGTAACCGGTTCCAGAGCAGGGCGCGCCAACAGCCGGGTGATCCGGTGATCGAGTCGCCCAACGGCATGATGCGGACGGGCGCGGGGGCGGCGGCCGGTAGCGCCGGCGTGGCGACGAGGGCCGTTCCCAGCGCGGCGAGCGCGGCCAGGACGGCACCGAGTAGGGGCCTGCGGAGCATGCTGGTCTCCTGTCACGGTGACGGGTGGTACGTGACGCGCGGCCCTGGGCTCCGGAGGCATTGAAGCAGGTGACGGTTGCCGGACTCAACCGGTCAAGCATGACGGGCTGACAATCTGGGGAATCGCTGGTCCACGGGCTGAACCGGTCTTGCTGGCCCCGGTGTGTCGTTCGCGTACGGGCCCGAAGGGCTTGCGACATAACCGATTAAACAGATAGGTTTTATGGGCTACTATCGAGAGCGTGCACGGGAAGGACGCGCGGGTGGACGTGACCAGACACCGGCAGGCGACCGGGGAGTGCTGCTGCGGCGTGGCGCAGGCCGGCGCACGGAGCATCGACGAGATCCTTGCAGCGGCCCGGGCGCGGCTACGCCGGCTCGACCCGGAACAGGCTCACCTCGCCGTCCGTGCCGGCGCCGTCCTGGTGGACATCCGGCCGGCTGCCCAGCGCGCCGCCACCGGGGCCGTACCCGGCGCACTGGCCGTCGAACGCAACGTCCTGGAGTGGCGGTTCGACCCGCGCAGCGCGAGCCGGCTGCCGATCGCCGACCGGTACGACCTGCCGGTGATCCTCTTCTGTCACGAGGGTCACAGCTCGTCGCTGGCCGCTGCCGCCCTGCACGACCTCGGCCTGCACCGCGCCACCGACATCGTCGGCGGGTTCGTCGCCTGGCACCGGGCCGGCCTGCCGGTCTTCGGCCCGACCGCGCTCCTCCCGTCCTCCCGCACCGCCACGCCGCAGACCGCCCGGCGGGCGTTCACCTGACTCCCGCGCCATCGCGCGGGCGGACCGGATCACGTCCCACAAAGGAGTTTCCATGTCGGTCATCGCCATCCACCCGCGCACCCCTTCGCCGGGCGGGTCGGGGCGTACCCCGAGCCGCCGCTCCCGTCCGGCGTCGGCGTCGCCGACCCTCCGGCTGACCCTGGAGGTCACGCTCGCCGACGACCCGCTGCCCCCACAACTCGTCCACCTGCTGGACCTGGCCCGGGACCTGGTCGACCGGAGTGCGGGCACGGTGGCGGTGACCAGGACGGTTTCTCACCCCGCCGGGCCGTCCGCGGTGGTCTCCTCCCTCACCGGCAGGGACGACGGCGCGTCGTCGGCGCCTGCTGCCGACGGCTCCGGGTCGACCGCGAAGGCCGCACCCGTCCCGCGCACGGACGGCGGCGGGACGCCCCGGCCGGGCGCGGACTGCGGTGGATCGGACGATGCCACGTCGCTGCGCGTGCTCACCGGGCCGCGGGTGGTGCTGCGCGCCGGCCGGCCCCTGCCACTCACCCGGCTGGAGTTCGACCTGTTGGTCTTCCTGGCCCGCAACCCCCGCCGGGTCTTCACCCGCACCCAGTTGTTGGCCAACGTGTGGGGCTACCAGCACGCCGTGGCGCGGACCGTGGACGTGCACATCCGTCGCCTGCGGGCCAAGGTGGGCGACGGGGTGCCCCTGGTGACCACGGTTCACGGGGTGGGCTACCGACTCTCCGACGAGGCTCGGATCCAGCTGGACCACGACGACACGGCGCCGGAGGCCGGCTGACCTCGGCACCGGGCCGGCGGTGGTGCCCGCCGGAGACGGGTGGCGGGGACGAGGTGTCGCGCGGTCGGCGCCGAGGTCACCGCCGTGGCCTGCAGCGCCGGCCCGGCGAGGTCCGAAGGGGACCGGACGGGCGGGTATGCCGTACCGGATGCGCGGGTACGCGTGGCGACGGGGTGTCGGAACGCGCCGGCGCCGGTGGCGACGGCCGGGTGCCGTGCGGTGGTGGCGGGGCTGGTACGTCGGCGAGAGCGGGGGGCGAGCCCAGGAAGGTGTGGGTCCGCCGTGGACGGAACCCACATCGACCACCCCAGACAGTCGTCCACATGACCAGCAAGCCGGTCAGCGCAACCCATGCCGAGCGATCTGCCCGGGTGATTCGACGGACGCGCCACTAAGAGCAAGCAAGCGGTTCCGTTGAGTTTGTCGATTATCACAGTCGTGCAACGCCGTGTCCCCTTGACCCTTGACCCGGTGGCCGGAACCATCGGTTGGGCGGCGTTTCGGGCCGCGGGGGGAAACACCCGGAGCAGCCAAGGAGAACCATGTCGGTCAGCCCTACCTCGTCGCGTGCCGGCTGGCATCTCACCCCAACGGCCGGACCTGGCAGACCTTCTGGATCGTCCCGACGCCCGGGAGGCGGCTCCCCGACGCTGACCGTCACGCTCTCCATCCCGCTCGCCGGCGGCGAAGAGGCCCTGACCGCACCGGCCCGTCGCCTGCTGGAGGCCGCCCGTGAGCTGGTGGAGCGAGGTGAGGCAACCGTCAGTGGCGTGCCACTGCCCGCCGAGCGTCGAACCGAGTCGTCGACACCGGTCCCGGCGCCCCGACCGGCCGAGAAACGTCGGCGCGGCCTGCACATCCTCGCCGCGTCCCGGTCGGTCCTGTTGGAGGGCGAGCCGCTGCCGCTGACCCGCCTCGAGTACGACCTGCTGATGCATCTGGTCGACAATCCGCGCCGGGTCTTCACCCGGATGCAGCTCCTGGCGGCGGTGTGGGGATACGAACACGCCGGGCTACGAACCGTGGACGTGCACATTCGCCGGCTCCGGGGCAAGGTCGGCACCGACGTCCCGCTGATCACCACGGTCTACGGGGTGGGCTACCGGCTTGCCGACGACGCGGTGGTGACCATCGACCGCGACGCCTGAGACGCCGGACACCCGAGCCGGCCGGCGCCGGGTGTGGTGCTGTGCCGCCGCGACACCCGACGCCGTCGGTACCACCGTCCCGCCACGTCGATCCGCCGCCGGCCGAAATCCCGCCGGTGGCGGATCGGGCAGGATGGGCGGGTGCGGGTCCGACCGATCACCCCCGAGTTGCTCGTCGCCGAGCTGGCCGACCGGCTGGCCGGCGTCCACACCGCCAGCCGGCTGCGGGTCGCGGTCGACGGGCCGCCGGCCGCCGAGCCCGGTCGCCTCGCCGACGACCTGGTCGACCCGCTGCGGGTGCGGGGCCGCCCGACCGTCCGCGTCGACACCCAGGACTTCCTCCGTCCGGCGTCGCTGCGCTACGAGCACGGTCGGACCAGTCCCGACGCGTACTACACCGACTGGCTCGACGAGGCGGGGCTGCGCCGTGAGGTGCTCGACCCGGCCGGCCCGGGTGGATCGGGCCGGATCCTGCCGGCGCTGTGGGACCGGGAGCGTGACCGGGCCACCCGGGCCGGCTACCTCACCCTGCCACCGAACGCGGTGGTTCTGGTCAGCGGCAGCCTGCTGCTCGGCGGTGGACTTCCCTTCGACGTCACCATCCACCTTGTCCTGTCCGCGGGAGCGCTCGCCCGCCGCACCCCGCCGGAGTGGCACTGGACGCTGCCGGCCTTCGCCCGGTACGCGGCAGAGGTCGGACCGGAGACCTTCGCCGACGTGGTGATCCGGATCGACGACCCGCGCCACCCGGCGGTGGTCGACGCCCCCTGACCGGGTGAGGCGGACCAGGTGGTGGTTTGCCGTCCCCACCCGCCGGGTACTCGCGCTGCTCGTGACGGACCGCACCGGACAATCCCGTCCAGGACCGCAGGATCCGTCACTGGCGACGGAAAGGCAGGCAGCGCATGCTCGTCAACGAGACCATCGGCACTGGCCGCTCCGAGGCGGACATCGACCGGATTCGCCGCGCCCTGCAGGCTCGCTACCACGAGCTGACCGTCGAGTACGACGAGGCGCTGGCGCAGAGCCAGGTGCTCAGGCTGGTCGAGCTCGGCGACACCGCCGGTGACGACCAGGCCGACAGCGGCACGAAGACGGCCGAACGCGACACCGCCCAGTCGCTGCTGCGGGCCATCCTCGACCGCCGGGCCCAGTTCGAACGCGCGCTGACCCGGCTGGACGAGGGGACGTACGGCTGGTGCGAGGGCTGCGGGTCGTCCATCCCGGTCGAACGACTGGAGATCTTCCCCGCCGCGACCACCTGCGTCTCGTGCAAGCAGACCCGGGAGCGGCGGGCAGCCGCCTGAGCGGCCCCGGCTCGGACGGATGGACCTTCCGTCCGGGCCGTCGGTCGATACGCGTCCGGCGGTCCGGACCCGCGCCGTCGGGTGTGCCGCGGTGACGCTCCGGGCAGGGTCGCCACCGCGCACGCCCGGCGCGACGCCGGGCGGACGACCGGGTCGCGGCCGCGACCGAGCGGGTGGCGTGCCCCGATCACGGCCGATCCTCCGAGCCGCGGGGGTGATTCACCCGGTCAGGGCGAACAGGAGTCATCCGCGGGTCGGCGAGCATGGCGAGGGTGTGCAGTAGGAGACGCGTCCGGGCGCCGGTCCGGGGCGTGGTCACGGGCAGCGTGCCGGGTGGCGGGACGTCGTCGCCGGTCACCAGACGGGACGGGGGGAGCAGTCGTGCCGAACAACACGTACTCGGCCATCGAATCGTCGATCGAGAAGACCAACATCATCCTGAAGGACATCGAGGAGGCGTACGGCTGGCCGAAGGAACGCCGCAACCAGTCGTACGCGGCGCTGCGTACCGTCCTGCACCTGCTACGCGACCGGCTGCCGGTGCAGGAGAGCGCGCACTTCGCGGCACAGTTGCCGATCCTGGTCCGGGGCATCTACTACGACGGCTGGGATCCGAGCGTCGTGCCCGTCAAGCTGAACCGTGAGGAGTTCCTCTACGAGGTCCGGGCCGGATTTCCGTTCGACGTCGAGGGGGGTCCGGCGACGGTGGTGAACACGGTGCTGAACGCGCTGCGCCGGCACGTCACCGACGGCGAGTGGGACGACGTCAAGTCCAGCATGCCGAAGGACCTGGTCAAGATCATGCCGTGACCGGTGGCCGCGCCGCCGGCCCAGGGGTTGCCCGTGGCGACGGCGCGGCGCTGCCGGCTAGTGCAGCGACACCTCGGAGACGAGCCGCCGCTGGTGGTCCACCCGCCGCTCGGGGCCGACGAGCCGCACCGCGACGGTGTGCCGGTGGTCGGCGCTGGAGGCCGAGAGGCGGAACTCCAGGTCGCCCGGCTCGACGACGCGATGGCCGTGGCGGCCGGTGAACGCGGCGAGGTCGGCGTGGACCCGGAAGTCCACCCGGCGGGTCTGCCCGGGCTCGACCGGCACCCGGGCGTACCCGACCAGCCGGACCACGGGACGGGTTACCTGGGCGACCGGGTCGTGCAGGTAGAGCTGGACCACGTCGGTGCCGGCACGGGTCCCGACGTTGCGGACCGCGACCGAGAGGGTCAGCTCGCCGTCGGTCGGCAGCTCCACCGGTGCGTCGGGCGCCGGCGCGGCGCCGTTCACCCAGACCTCCGGCCAGACGAACTCGGTGTACGACAGACCGTGACCGAACGGGAAGAGCGGCGTCGGGTCGACGCTGCTGACCTCGGTCCGGTGACCCAGCGCCGGGGCAAGGTAGGTGCTCGGCTGCCCACCGGGAGCGCGTGGCACACTCACCGGCAGCCGGCCGGAGGGGCAGACCCGACCGCTGAGCACCCCGGCCACCGCCGGACCACCCTCCTCACCGGGGAAGAACGCCTGGACGATCGCGGCAAGCCGGTCGGCGACCTCGCCGAGGGCGTACGGCCGACCGGCCAGCAGGACGAGCACGACCGGTGTACCGGTGGCGAGCAGCGCCTCCAACAGCGCGGCCTGGTTCCCGGGCAGGCGCAGGTCGGGGGCGTCCGAGCCTTCGCCCGAGGTGCCGCCGCCGAACAGACCGGCGCGGTCGCCGAGCACCGCGACGCAGACGTCGGCCTCCCGGGCCGCCGCGACCGCCGCCGCGATGTCGTCGGCCGTTCCGGCGTCGTCGCCGTCGACGGTGCCGCCGACCACGTGGGTGATCGGCGTGTCCGGCAGCTCGGCCCGTAGCGCGTCGAGCAACGTGGGGATCTCGACCCCGGCCGGCAGGTCGGGGTGTTGACTGCCGACGTGGCTGGGGAAGGTGTAGCAGCCGAGCATCCCGGCGACACTGTCGGCGAGGGGGCCGACCAGGGCGATCCGGGATTCCGGGCGCAGCGGCAGGGCTCCCGAGTTGGCCAGCAGCACCACGGACTCCTCGGCCACCTCACGGGCCAGCGCACGGTTCGCAGGTGGGTCGAGGTCGAGGTGAATCTCGTCCGGCCCGTCGCCGTCGTGGGGGTCGGCCGCTTCGGTGAGCGCGGCCGGCAGGGGTGACCAGTCCGGGTCGAGCAGGCCCAGTTCGCACTTCTGCAGCAGCACCCGTGCCGCGGCCCGGTCCACGAGGGACTCCGGGATCCTGCCGGCGCGGACCGCCGCCACCAGCGGGTCGCCGTAGCAGTGGGCGGCGGGCAGCTCGACGTCCACCCCGGCGGTGAGCGCGAGTATCCCCGCCTCGGTCAGGTCGGCGGCCACGCCGTGCAGCCGCTTGAGGAAGCTGATGCCGAAGTAGTCCGCGACGACGGTGCCGGTGAAGCCCCAGCGTTCACGCAGCAGTTCGGTCAGCAGGGTCGGGTCGGCAGCCGGCGGAACACCGTCGATCTCGGTGTAGGCGTGCATGACCGAGCCGGCCTTCCCGTCGCGCAGCGCCATCTCGAACGGCGGAAGGAGCACGTCGGCGAGCTCTCGGGCGCCCACCGCGACCGGCCCGAAGTTGCGGCCGGCCCGGGAGGCGGAGTATCCGACGAAGTGCTTGAGGGTGGCGATCACGCCGGCTGACTGCAGGCCACGGACATACGCGGTGCCGACCGTCGCGACCAGGTAGGGGTCCTCGCTGATCGACTCCTCGGTACGCCCCCAGCGCGGATCCCGGATCACGTCGAGGACCGGCGCCAGTCCCTGGTGCACGCCGACCCGCCGCATCGCCGTGCCGATCTGGGCCGCCATCCGCTCCACCAGCGCCGGGTCGAACGTCGCCCCCCAGGCCAGCGGAGTCGGATAGACGGTCGCCTTCCAGGTCATGAACCCGGTCAGGCACTCCTCGTGGGCGATCGCCGGGATGCCGAACCGGTTGGCGGCGACGATCTCCTCCTGCAGGCGGGCCAGGGCGCGGGCGCCCTCGACCGGCTCGACCGGCGCGGTACCGAAGGGCCGGGTGAGCTGTCCGAGACCGGCGCCGATGAGGTCCCGCCAGTCCGGCGCCTCGCTGACCATCTCGTGCTGGTGTGGCGCCAGGTCGTCTCCGGTGGAGTTGCCGCCGATCCAGACCCCGTACAGCTGGGCGACCTTCTCCTCCAGCGTGAGCCGGGAGAGCAGGTCCTCGACCCGGCGGGCCGGGCTCAGCCGTCGGTCCCGCCACGGTGGCAGGGCCTGGGACGCCGAAGCGGTGTCGTTCGGCAGCCCGGGGCTCGGGGCCGTGCCGTCCGCGTCGGACGTGCCCGGGTCGTGGGGACGACCGTCGACGGCGGGGGAGAGGGGCCGCCCGTCGTGCGGGTCCGGCGCGTCGTGTCCCGGCATGACCTCAAGCCGGCCGACCTCCGCGGTGGACCGAGGGGTGCCGGCGGCGTTGGGGTTGCTGCTCACGAGCAGTCTCCTGTCGGGTGTTGTCGGGCCATTTTCCGGAACCGGCGCACGACTGTTGTGTGGTGGGTGGTGAAGCGGTGAGCTGTACCTTCCGAGATGTTTCCGGAAAGTCCGGCCCGCGTCGAGAGGGTAGTTCGGCCGGCGACAGCTCGCAAGCTCGACCGGCCGGGGGCCTTGACCGCTACGTGACGACGTCGTAGCGTGCGCCGCATCCCGTTGAATTATCGGGCAGGCACCGAAAGTTTGCGGAAACCTCTCGGATTCCGCCCGGCACCACCGTAGTACGGGCACGAGCCCGGACGGAGGACTCGAGGGGCGACGGCCGGAGGATCCGGCGACAGCACCGTATCCCAGCGTCGGGGCCTGCCGGACGTGACGATCGTCTCTCGCGCGAGACGGCGGGTCGTCGCCTCGTGCGAGGGGGACGAGGAGGCTGGCCGGGCCGGGTGTGCGGGACGCCGTCGAGTCGTCCCGCACACCCCGGGCGGGCCCGGGCGGCGTTCGGGCCAGACCCGGGCAAGGCGGTGCCGGGTTCAGGCCGGGCGACGTGGATGGCCTGTGGTCGTGGTGCGTCGATCGCCCGGGAGGGCGCAGGGGTGGGCGCGCCAGGGATGGGCGGGGGTGCCGAGGGCGCGGACGGGTCGGCCGGGCGGGGACCGGCCCGTCCGCTCGGCCGTGACCGGGCCGCAACACTCGTGATACGTTGATGAACATCACTGTCACGACGGTGTGGCCGGTCCCTGGCCGGCCTGTCTGGGGGGTGTGGCATGCGGAGCCGCCTTCTCGTCGTGGGTGCGGCGCTGGCCGTCGCTTCGGGTGGCGCCGGGTTCGCCGCGGCGGATACGGCTGACCGGCCCGCATCGGTGCCGCTGGCCGCCGGGGAGTTCGACTTCAGTCGACCGGAGACGGTCGCCACCAACCTGCAGACCCCGTGGGGACTCGCCTTCCTGCCCGACGGCAGCGCCCTGGTCGCCGAGCGGAACAGCGGCCGGGTGCTCCGCGTCCGTCCCGGACAGAGCCCACAAGAGGTCGCCACCATCTCGGGAGTCTCGGCCGGCGGTGAGGCCGGCCTCCTCGGCCTGGCGGTCTCCCCGACGTACGCCCAGGACGGCTACGTCTACGCCTACTTCACCTCCAGCACCGACAACCGGATCGTCCGGTTCCGGCTCGACACACCGCAGAACCAGACGCCGATCCTCACCGGGCTGGCCCGGGCCAGTTTCCACGACGGCGGCCGGATCGCGTTCGGGCCGGACGGGATGCTCTACGCCGGTGTCGGCGACGCGGGACAGGCCGACACCGCGCAGGACCCGCAGAGCCGCAACGGCAAGATCCTGCGGATGCGTCCGGACGGCTCGGTCCCGCCCGACAACCCGACTCCCGGGTCCCTGGTCTACAGCCTCGGCCACCGCAACGTGCAGGGGCTCGCCTGGGACGCCCAGGGCCGGCTCTACGCCACGGAGTTCGGGCAGAACAGTTGGGACGAGGTCAACCACATCGTGCCCGGCGGCAACTACGGCTGGCCGGTCGTGGAGGGCCGAGGCAACGACCCCCGCTACCGCGACCCGATCGTCACCTGGACCACCGCCGAGGCGTCACCGAGCGGCGCCGCCATCGACGGCAACGTCCTCTTCGTCGCGGCACTGCGCGGGACCCGGCTCTGGACGGTACCGCTGACCGGTGACGGTGGGGCCGGCACCCCGGTCGCCCAGCTGGTCGGCACCTACGGCCGGCTCCGCACCGTCGAGCGGGCCCCGGACGGCTCGCTCTGGGTGACCACGAGCAACCGGGACGGCCGGGGCACCCCGGCCGCCGTCGACGACCGGATCCTGCGCTTCCCGCCGCTGGGTGCGAGCCCGTCGACGCCGGCCACCCAGGTACCCACCACACCGACCCGGCCCAGCGTCCCCCCGACGACGCCCACCGTGGTACCACCGACCACCCCCGGCCACTGTGCCGCGACCTACCGGCTGGTCAACCAGTGGCAGGGCGGTTTCCAGGCTGAGGTGACGGTGCGCAACGTCACGTCGATTCCGCTCAACAGCTGGACGGTGCGGTGGACGCTGCCCAGCGGGCAGTCGATCAGCCAGCTGTGGAACGGGAGCCTGACCGTCACCGGCTCCCTGGCGGTCGTCCGGAACGTGAGCTGGAACGGCTCGATCCCGGCCAACGGCTCGACCACGTTCGGATTCCTCGCCACCTCGACGGGCACCAACACCGAGCCGAGCGACCTGGTCTGCGTCGGCTCGTAGCCGTCGCCCGCCGACCGCGCCACCGTCACACCCCGGCCGACGGTGGTCAGCGCGGCCCCGCCGAGCGGGGGCGTACCAGCCGGTGATCGCCCGTCCCGGTGGCCTCCCGGAGTCCGCGCACCGCGAGCCGGTCCGCCCGCTCGTTGTCCGGATGTCCGGCGTGGCCCCTCACCCAGTGCCAGTGCACCTCGTGGCGGCCTGCCGCCGCCTCCAGACGCTGCCACAGGTCGGCGTTCCTCACCGGGGTCCTCGCCGCGGTCCGCCAACCGTTGCGCTTCCACGTCGGCAGCCAGCGGGTGATCCCGTCGCGCAGGTACGTGCTGTCGGTGTGCAGCCGCACCGCCATCGGGCGGGTCAGTGTCTCCAGTGCCCGGATCGCGGCCATCAGCTCCATCCGGTTGTTCGTGGTCGCCGCGGCCTCGCCGCCGTAGATCTCCTTCTCCCAGGCGCCGTACCGCAACACCGCACCCCAACCGCCCGGGCCGGGATTACCGCTGCACGCGCCGTCGGTGTAGATGTCCACCACGAACCGGATGCCCTGCCGCGTCACCCCGGCACCATACCCGCGGCGGCCCCCGCGGCGGCCCGGCGGGTCGGCTACTCCGCCGGGACCAGCCGCAGCGCCAGCGCCGGGCACATCCGGACCGCCTTGCGGGCACTCGACTCCAGCCAGGTCGGCACCGGGGTCGCCGGAAACGACGGGAAACCGTTGGCGTCCAGTCGGATGAACTCCGGTGCCACGTGGGCGCACAGTCCGTGTCCGTCACACCGCGACCAGTCCACCACCAGCTTCGACGTCGGGGCGTCGGCGGCCGAGGGGAGCCCCAGCACGCCCTTCACCCGCTTGCCACAGCCGCCCCGGGTGGCGTGCGCCTCCAGGTCGTCGAGGAAGACCTCCAGCGCCGAGGTGGCGAAACGGGCGGTCCCGTCCGGATGGCTGCACGCCCCGCGGCCGCGTACCGCCCCGGCCGCCGCTCGCACCGTCTCCGGGGGTGCGCTGCCGCTGACGATCAGCTCCAGCGAACGGGCCAGGTCCGGCAGCCCCAGCCGGCACGGTCCGCACTGGCCGGCCGACTCGCCGGCCAGGTACGTCACCACCTGCGCCGCCTCGCCCAGCGGACAGACGTCCGAGCCGAGCGGCATGATGATTCCGGCCCCGAGTGTTCCGCCGACCCTGGCGAACCCGGCTCGGGAGACCTCGGCGCTCGCCGCGGCTTCCGCCGTGATCCACTTGCCGTGGTACCCGCCGGTCAGGACCCCGGGCCCGTCCGGGGCCTCGCAGAGTTCGAGCACGTCCCGCAGCGGGATCCCGGTCGGGCACTCCACCACCGCTGGCCGGCCGGCGGCCCCGGTCACGGTCAGCAGCACCGTGCCGGGCTCGTCGGGGGTCCCCACCCTGCCGTACTCGTACGGTCCGAGCCGGGCCGCGATCGCGAGCTGGGCGTACGTCTCGGCGTTGGAGAGCAGCGTCGGCAGCCCGCCGACACCGCTGTCGCTGGCGCGTTGCTTGCGACCCGGCGGGATGTGTGCCTCGCCGTTGATGCCACGAACCAGCGCCCCGCCCTCGCCGCTGATGAACCGGTGCGGCACGGTGACGATGCCGGTCCGGACCGGCATCCGACGCTCGGCCAGGGCGGCGGTCAGGGACGCCTCGCCGATGCCGTCGTCGGCGATGCCGATCACGATCTCCTCGGCGTCCAGCGCGTAGGCCGCGATCGCGGCCCCGTCCAGGATGAGGTGCGGGGCCCGGGTGAGCAGGGCCTTGTCCTTCCACGCCCCCGGCTCACCCTCGGTGGCGTTCACCACCACCACGGTCGGCAGGTCCTGCCGGTCCGCCGACTCCAGCACGGCCCGGACCTTGCGGGCGAACGGGAAGCCCGCTCCGCCCTTGCCCCTGAGCTCGATGCCCTCGGCGAGCCGGATCAGGCCCTTCGCGGTGAGCGGGTTGACCGGACCGTGCACCAGCTCGTGTGCGGACAGGTCCAGCCGGCCGAACTCGTCGAACCCGGCGGTCAACCGGGGCTCACCGAAGCACGCGACCGGGGGGACCTCGGTCAGACTCATCTGCTCACCCCGCGCGGTCTGCCGTGGTGGGTCCGTCGGACGGACACGACCGCCGTCACCGGACCTCGCCCCTCACACCGGCCCAGTAGCCTTCCTCGTCCGTCCGGCGTCGCCGGGCGTTCCGCCCGCCGGCCCGCCTGGCCCGACGGGCGGCCAGATCGACCAGGGTCGGCGTGTCGTCGTCATCGTCGTCATCCGCGCCGCGGCGAGCGACGAGGTTCGGCTCGTACCGGGCCGCGCGGCCCCATTCCGGGCCGCTGTCCTCGGCGTCGTCCGCTCCGCGGCGCCGGCCGTGCCGTCCGACGCCTCCGCCGGCTGGTTCCTCCTCGTCGTCGAGGTCCCGGCGCCGCCGGCCGACCGTCGCCGCGTCGTCCCGGTCCCGCCAGGACCGCCGTTCCACCCGGTCGTCCCCGGCCTGCGCGTCGTCCCGGTCCGGTTGCCCGGTCTGGCCCTGCGATCGGGCCGACGACCAGCGACGCGGGCTGTCCCACGGCAGTTCCGGACCGTCCTCGGTGGCGCGGCCGCCGACGGCGTCCCGCGCGTCGGCGGGGTCGGCGCGTCGCCCGGCGTCCCGGCGGGGGGAGTCCATGGTGTCGAACGCGCCGGCCCGGGCCCAGCCGTCGATCGTCAGTTCCGTGTCGTCGCCACGCAGGTCGTCGAGGCTGCTCCGGCGGCGCCGGCCGCCCGGGTGAACCCGGTCCGACGGCGACGACCACCGGTCGTCACGCCCGCCACCGCTCCGGCGGCCGGAACGGATCTCCTCGGCGGTTCGGCGACGGGCCGGGGCCGACGGGCCGGTCCGGGCCGCGGGGCGGCCGACCGGGGCCATGGAGCCGGTGGTCTGCGCCTGCTCCTGGCGCTTGCGACCCAGGCTGACCGAGAGCCGGACCAGAAGGAGGACCACCACCACGACCACACAGAGCACGTAGCTCAGGGTCACCCAGGTCGCCGCCGGGCGGCCGGCCATCAGACCGTGCACCAGCGCCACCGGCCAGGAGGCGTACGCGACGCTGTGCAGAGCCCGCCACAGCCAGGGCTTGCCGACACCGGCGAACCGGGCCCGGACCAGGCCGGTCCAGAGCACGAAGAGCATGAGCACCGCCGCGAGCGTGCCGAGCCCGACGTAGACGTCGGCGCCGTCGAGGAAGGGCAGGATGGCGGTGGTCGCGGTGACGTGGCCGGCGGAGATCTTTGTCAACACGTGCAGGGCGAGCCCGAAGACCGCGACGATGCCGAGTGCCCGGTGGGCGGACTGGAGCAGCACCCGGTGCCGGATCAGCAGGACGATGCGGTCGGTCGCCACCAGTCCGACCATCACCGTCAGGCTCAGCGACACCAGGGTGACCGGGCCGGCGTAGAAGGCGGTGAAGACGAACATGAAGGCGTGGATGAGGTTGCCGAACGGGCTCAGCATCGCCACCGCCCAGACGGCCGTCAGCGCGGCGACGACGAGCAGGATGACCGCGGACCTCGGTCGGGGCGTGCTGCCACGGCTGGTGAAGCTCTTCGGGATGCTGGCTCGCTGAAGCTGTCTCGTCCGGGCCATACGCTCCTCGATCTTCCATCTCGGCGCCCGTCATCACGCCTGCCGCCATCCGCACCGGCCGACCAGGCCGCCGGCAACCCGTCGTGCTGCGGGCCTGACCCACCTCAGATACGGAGAAATCGGCCGGTCGGATGAAGTCGTGCCGATTATGTTTCACGATGGATCGTCCCGGTGCCCCCGGGTGGGGCACCCGGGGTCGGGCGGGACGGGCCAGGACACACCGCCTGCCGTCGGAACCGGCGGCTCGGTGTCCGGAGCTCACGTCCGGCAATCCGGTGCAGATCACGGTCGTGGCCGGGGACGTTCCCGTCGGAGGCCGCCCGACCGGCTGGTCGGCAGGGCCGGCACCCGGTGTGGCCGCTGTCCCACCGGGTAGGCGGACCGGCAGCGGCACGGCCAGAGCGGAGGCGACGATGCACCTGTCCCATCTCCCGCTGCGCGGGACGGTTGGTGCCTACTTTCTGAATTCCGGGCTGTCGAAGGTGGGCATCGCGGAACCAGCTGCCGGGGAGCTGCACGGGATGGCCGCCGGAGCGATTCCTCCGATCCGGAGGGTCCGCCCCGACGTCTTCGCCACGGCGCTCGCCGGGGTCGAGATCGCCCTCGGCACCGCCCTGCTGCTGCCGGTCGTTCCGTCCGCGCTGGCCGGACTGGGCCTGCTCGCGTTCGGCGGAGGGCTGGCCCGGCTGTACTGGGCGACCCCCGGCATGCGTGAGCCGGGCGGGCCACGGCCGACCCAGCAGGGGACGGCGCTGGCGAAGGACGTCTGGCTCGTCGGCGCCGGGCTGACGCTCGTGCTGGACGACCTGGCGGGCCGGGTCGCCGGCGCACGGCGTTCCCGGGGCCGGCGGACCGGCCGCGTGGCGGGGCGCCGCTGACCGGCGGACGTTTCACGGCAGGACCGGTCGGGTAGTCCGGACTCCGGACAGGACGGAGCCGGGGCCTGGCGGGCACGGGGTGCGGCGGTGCCACGGCCGCACGCGACCACACCGGGGAGGGGAGTCGAGGCCATGGCGGGGATAACCCTGCGCAGCGTCGCGTTCAACGACCACGACCGGCTACCGGACCGGTTCTCCCGGGCCGGCGGCAACATCTCACCCCCGCTGGAGTGGTTCGACGTACCCGAGTCGGCCACCGAGCTGGTCCTGCTGGTGGAGGACCGGGACGCCGGACCGACCCCGTTCCTGCACTGGCTGGTCACCGGGATCGACGCGGACTCCGACGGCGTCGCCGAGGGGGAGACCCCACCGGGTGGCCGGGCCTGGGTCAACGGATTCGGCACACCGGGCTGGGGCGGCCCGCACCCGCCGCCGAACGACGACCCGCACCGGTACTTCTTCCGGCTCTACGCGGTGGACCAACCGCTGCGGCTGCCGGCCAGACCGCAGGTCCCCGACGTGCACGCCGCCGTGAGACGGTCACAACTCGCCAGCGGCACCATGGTCGGCACCTTCGCCCGCTGACCCGTACCGCACTCCCGCGGGGCGGCCGTCGTGGCGGCGCCGCGGGGGGCGTGGCCGACTCAGACGTCGACCGGACCGTCGGTGATGGCCAGCCGGTCCAGGGAGAGGGCCCGGTAGTCGAACCAGTCGACCTGGATCACGCCCTCGGCGACGTAACAACCGATGACCCGGCCGGTGAAGCCTCCGGCGACCTCGGTGGACAGGTAGCGGCCGTCGAGTTCGGCGAGGGCCACGAACTCGCCGCTGTCGGTCTCGAACCCCAACCGGACCACGTCCGGTTCCTGTCGAGGGTGGTCCACACCCGTCGTCGCCCAGGTCTCGACACGCAGCACGACCGGGCTGGAGACCGGTCGGCTGGCCAGGCACTGGGCCAGCGGGCCGATCCGGGCGAGGACCCGGACCTCACCGTCACCCGACTCCACCGCGTAGTGGTGCTGCTCGTCGAGCCGGACCGCCAGCCCGCCCCGGCCCCGTGTCGCGTCCACCAGGGCACGCACCCGCAGGTCGTGCTGGTCCTGGCGGCGTCCGACGAAGGTGACGGTCGGGTCGTCCAGGGACGTCCCCCTGGCCCGCAGGGTCAGCCAGCCGGGCCGTTCGGTCAGGGAGACGTCCTCCGGCGGCCGGGACCGCAGCGAGATCCAGCGGGGATGCAACGTGGGGCCGTCGAAGTCGTCCCGGGCCGGCGGGGCGGCGACCGGGGCGGGCGGCAGCTCCGGGGCCCGCATCACCGTCGCGACCGGACCGACGACCGGCCAGCCGTCCTCCCAGGTGACCGGGGCGAGGAAGGTCTCCCGCCCCAACACGTGCCAGCCGGGGGTGCCGCCGCGCGGACGTACCCCGAGAAAGACCAGCCACCACGAGCCGTCCCCGGCCTGTACCAGGTCGCCGTGTCCGGTGTTCTGGATGGGGTGGTCGGTGCTGCGGTGGCTGAGGATGGGGTTGGCCGGGCAGGGCTCGAAGGGACCGTTCGGGGCCGGGCCGCGGGCGACCGAGACGCCGTGGCCGCGCTCCGTACCCCCCTCGGCGATCAGCAGGTACCAGGTGTCGCCGATCCGGTAGAGGTGTGGCGCCTCCGGGGACTGGGCGCCCGGGGTTCCGGACCAGATCCGCTCCGCCGGGCTCAGCACCGTTCCGGTCGTCGGGTCGATGCGGTACTGGTCGATTCCGGCCGTGGTGCACCAGCAGGTGCCCTCGTCGTCCCAGGCGAGGTCCGGGTCGATACCGGTCACGTCCGGCAGGTACACCGGCTCCGACCAGGGGCCGGCGGGATCCTCGGCGGTCACCAGCAACGTGCCCCCGTGCGGGATGTTCGAGGTGATCAACCAGAACCGGCCGGCGTGGTGGCGCAGGGTCGGGGCGTAGATGCCGCCGGACGACGGTGTGGCGGGCGGCAGGAGCAACTGGCTGGGGCGGTCGAGCACGTTGCCGATCTGCCGCCACGAGACCAGGTCCCGGCTGTGGTAGATCGGCACCCCGGGGAAGTACTCGAAGCTCGAACAGACCAGGTAGTAGTCGTCGCCGACCCGGCACACGCTCGGATCCGGGTGGCAGCCGGGGAGGACCGGGTTGGCGAAGGTGCGCATCGCTGTCCGTCTTGTCGAACGCGTCTGTCGCCGCGTCTGGCTACCGGTCCCCCCGGCGACCGCGGTCGCCGGTCGGCCCTGCCACGGCGGATGCTTCGCGGGCGGTGGGGTTCCCGTCGGGCGCGGTAGGGAGGATCATCGTCGCCGCGGGGCGGTTCACCGTCATGACCGGTCCTCTCCGACGAAAATTTTCCGGAATAATTCCGTAACTGGATCGGAACGCTATGGTGCGCTGTGCGGACAGTCAACCCCGGGACTGCGGCACGATACGCAGGAGAGCGCGGTACGGACGCCGGCGCGGTCTCAGAAGAGTTTCGGTCGTAGGCTGGAGCCTCAACGAAGGAGCTGCCTCGTGACGGTCGACGAAGGACGCAGGATCACCATCACCGCCATCGCCCAGGAGGCGGGGGTGTCGGTGCCGACGGTCTCCCGGGTGCTCAACGGCCGTAACGACGTGGCGCCACAGACCCGGCAGCGGGTGGAGGAGCTGCTGCGCCGGCACGGTTACCGCCGCCGGACGACCCGGCCGCGCACGGGTGCCAGCCTCATCGACCTCATCTTCAACGACCTGGACAGCCCCTGGGCCGTGGAGATCATCCGCGGCGTGGAGGACGTCGCGCACGCCGCCGGGGTCGGCACCGTCGTCTCGGCGATCCACCGGCGCTCCACCTCCACCCGGCAGTGGTTGCAGAACCTCCGCACGCGGGCGACGGACGGGGTGATCCTGGTCGCCAGCGACCTCGCCCCCCCGGTGCACGCCGAGCTGCGTCGGCTGAACGTGCCGATGGTGCTCGTGGATCCGGCGGGCGTACCGAACCTCGACATTCCAACCATCGGGGCGACGAACTGGGCGGGCGGACTGCGCGCCACCGAGCACCTGCTCTCGCTGGGGCACAGGCGGATCGGGTTCATCGCGGGGCCGCCCCGCCTGCTGTGCAGCCGCGCCCGCCTCGACGGTTACCGGGCAGCCCTGGACGCCGCCGGCATTCCGCTGCGGGACGAACTCATCGTGCCGGGCGACTTCTACCACGAGTCCGGCTTCTCCGGCGGCAGCGCCCTGCTCGACCTCGACGAACCGCCGACGGCGATCTTCGCCTCCAGCGACCAGATGGCCTTCGGGGCGTACGAGGCGGTCCGCCGGCGTGGGTTGCGGGTCCCCGACGACGTGAGTGTGGTCGGGTTCGACGACCTGCCGGAGGCACGCTGGGCGTCGCCCCCGCTCACCACGGTGCGGCAGCCGCTGGTCGAGATGGGCCTGCTCGCGGCCCGGACCGTGCTCCGCCTGGCCCAGGGCGAGTCGTTGGACACCCCCCGCGTCGAGCTCTCCACCGACCTGGTGGTCCGGGACAGCTCGGCGCCGTACCCGGGCCGCTGACGGCGTCGTCACCGCCGGCCGCGGCGGTTGTTCTCCCGTACCCCCGGAAGGGCTCCCGCACCCCCGTCGGGCGTGACCGTCTGGGCACGTCCGGCAGCGTGGCCTCGCGCTGCCCGCGCCGGGGACGACATCCGGCCTCCGATCCGGCACCCTCGCCACCCCGTCCGCCCGGCGTGGCCACCGCGCTTCCGGATCACCCCGGCATGCGGGCCGCTGTGACGGGGTTCGGGGCGACGACGGGTTAGAGGCGATCGGACACCGGGTACACCCCGGCGACGCCGGCCCACCGGCTGGACACGTCACGGTCGGGCGAACCGGCCCGGCGACCGTGACGAGCGGGCCTCGGTCCGCGGCACACCCGCCGCCCGGTCATCCGGCGCAGCATCGACAGACCTCGACAACCACGGGAGCGGCGATGAGACTCGGCGACGACGACATCCGGACCTCGGGCGGCGGTGGCGGGGAGGGCCCGGCCGACGGGGGCGCCAACCCGATGGGCCGGGACGGCGGGGCGGACGGCAGCGCCGAGGGCCCGTTCGACTCCGGAGCCACCGTCGGCCAGCACGACGGCGGGGCGGACGGCAGCGCCGAGGGTCCCGCCGACGGTGGGGCCACCCCGGGTCAGCACGACGGCGGGGCGGACGGCAGTGCCAGGGGCCCCTACGACTCCGGGGCCGTCCCCGGGCAGCAGGACGGCGGCGCCGACAGCGGCGCGCGGTAGCGGACGTGACGACCGACGGGCCAGCGACCGGGACGTCCGCGCCCGCCGGACGGTCGCCGGGGCGAACGATCGCGGTGGGCACCGGTGACGGCGGGGGGCGTCACCACGGCACCGCCGCCCGGCGGGTACCGGCCCTGCGCCGCTGCGTGGCGGTCGCGCCGGACACCTTCGCCGCCACCTACTGGGGACGCACGCCGCTGCTGTCCCGCGCCGCCGACCTGCCGAACCCCGAGGGCTTCACCGACCTGCTCGCTCCCGCCGACGCCGACGAACTGCTGAGCCGGCGTGGTCTGCGTACGCCCTTCCTGCGGGTGGCCAAGGACGGCCGGGTGCTGCCCGCCGACCGGTACACCGGCGGCGGCGGGGCCGGGGCGGAGATCGGTGACCAGGTGCTCGACGAACGGGTTCTCGCCCTGTACACCGACGGAGCCACCCTGGTGCTGCAGGGACTGCACCGGACGTGGCCGCCCCTGATCGAGTTCGTCGGCGAACTGGGCCGGGACCTGGGACAGCCGCTCCAGGTCAACGCCTACCTCACCCCACCGGGCAACCAGGGGTTCGCCACCCACTACGACACCCACGACGTGTTCGTCCTGCAGGTGGACGGACACAAGCACTGGCGGATTCACGAGCCGGTCCTGCCGGACCCGCTGGAGCGACAGCCGTGGGGTGGCCGGGCAGACGAGGTGGCCGCGGTGGCCGACGGGCCGCCGGCGCTCGACGTGGTGCTGGCCCCCGGGGACGCGCTCTACCTGCCCCGGGGCTGGCTGCACAGTGCCCAGGCCCGCGACGAGGCGAGCCTGCACCTCACCGTGGGAGTCCGCGCGTTGACCCGGTACGCGATGGTGGAGGCGCTGCTCGACATGGCCGCCGAGGACCGGCGCCTCCGCGCCGGCCTGCCGTTCCGGCTGGACGTCGCCAGCGCCGACCAGATAGCGCCGGCACTCACCGAGACCGTGGAGGCGCTGCGGGACTGGCTGCTGCACGTCGACGCGGCCGCCGTGGCCGAGCGGTTGCGGCTCCGTTCCTGGCGGGCGACCCGCCCCGCCCCGATCCGGCCGTTGGCCCAGGCGGCGGCGATGGCCAGGGTCGACCCCGACACCCGGCTGGCGCCGCGGGCGGGTCTGCGCTGGCAGATCCGGCAGCCGACCGGAAACGGTGCGTCGGCGCGCGTCTGTCTGGTGCTCTCCGACCGCCGCATCGACTTCCCGGCCTCGTGCGCCCCCGCGCTGCGGGCCTTCTTCGCCAACGGGGTGACCCGGGTCGGCGATCTTCCCGGGCTCGACGACGCCGACCGGGTCGTGCTGGCCCGCCGGCTGCTGCGCGAGGCCGTCGCGGTTCCCGCCTGACGAGGGCTCCGACCGCCGTCGCCCCTCCGGCGCCGACCGACCGGGTGGGTCGACCCGCGGCCCGGTCCGGCGGGGTGGTGGGACGGGTCACCGCAGCAGGGCGAAGAGCACACCCGTGGTGACGACGCCGGCGGCGACCACCACCAGGCCGGCCCGCAGATCCAGACTGGCGTGCCGGCGTTCGGCGAGGACCTTGGCCGGCACGAGGCCGACGACGGGCCCGAGCAGAGCCACCAGGAGTCCCAGCACCGGCATCCCGACGGCCAGGTCACCGCCGTACCGTCCGCCGACGGCCCGGGCGGCGAGCCCGAGAAGGTACGCGCCGGCCGCGCCCAGCACCCCGAACAGCGCCAGCAACGGCCGCGCCGACGCCGGCAGCTCGCCCGGGGTCCGGGCCCGCTCGAGCAGGTCCCGAACCCCGTCCAGGAGCGCCTCGGTGTCGCCGACGGCCCCGGCCCGGGGTACCGGAGGCTCGCCGAAACGGCGGCCCGACCCCCCGAGGCGCCCCCGGAGCGTCGCCCAGAGGTGCAGCACCTCCGCCTCGGTGGCGTCGACCTCCTGCTGCGCCGCGGCCACCTCGGCCTCGGCGCGTCGCAGCGCCTGCTCGGCGTCGCGTACGGCGCGTTCGGCGGCGGCACACTGACGCTCGTACCACCCGTCCGCCTCGGCCCGTTCCGCGTCGGCCCGGGCGGTCAGCTCGGCGAGCTGTCGGATCACCCGGGCGTACGACTCGACCGGCTCTGGATGTCTGTTCATCGCCTCGGTCCGTACGGAATGATCACCTGTCCGGTGCGGTGGACGGAGCGGTCGAAGAAGAGTCCGCGCCACGGACGGGGATACCAGTCGGGGCCGCTGCCCGCGGCCGGATACAGCGCCGTCGTCAACTCCGCGCCCTGGACGTCGAGGGCGACCCAGGCCCCGATCTGGTCGGTCCGGGCCGCCGGCCCGCCGAGGTCGGCCCGCATCCGGGCCACCCCCCGCCACCAGGCGAAGACGTGGGTACGCCGCTCGGGTCCGTTGTGCAGCACGTGCCGCAGATGGTCGAGCCCGGTGCGCCGGCCGACCGTGGCGGCCAGGTGACCCGCCGCCGCGTCGACCGCGTAGAGCAGCAGGTAGTGCGGCTCACCCGGGACGGTCTGCCGGCTCAGCCCGTCCGCCGTCTCGGCCATCAGGTCCGCGATGTCCTCCTCGTCGTACCAGGCGGCGTCGTCGCCGAGCGCCTCGTAGAGCGACCGGGCGGCGGTGTCGGCGTCCGGGTCGAGGCAGGCGATGGAGAACCGGGCGGTGCCCGGCCGGTGCTGGCGGCGCAGTGAGCGGGCCGCCGCGTCCAGCACCGCGCAGGCTTCGTCCACGCTGGTGCCGAGGACCGCGAGGTTGCGGCCCGGTGCCCGCGGCAGCCGCATTCCCGCCGACCGCGCCTGCACGTCGATGATCTCGCCGAGCAACGCCACCGGCCCACGGCCGCCGCCGATCCGCTCGGGGCCCCCGACCCGGTCCCCGTCACCGGGCCCGCCGTCGGTCTCGGTGGGTCGGGGTTCCACCCGGGCCGCCGGGCGGTCCGGGTGCCCGAGGTCGGTCGTCTCCGGCACCGGCCCGGCCGAGGAATCCCGGTGCTGTGGGCCGCCCGCCCCGAGCGGCCGGAGCGCGATGAAGTCGGGCGCCTCGTCCAGACGGGGTATCGCGTCACCGTCGAAGAGCCGGGCCGGGGCGGCGTCGGGAGGGCGCATCCGCCAGAGCCGGTGTTGGAGCTCGCTCCAGGTGCTCCAGTCACTCGCCGCCGGGATCCGGGCGATCTGGTTGCCCTCCGGCATGCCCGACTCGGCGTTGATCACCGCGTGGTGCCGGGGCAGGGTCTGCGCGGCGTCGTTGCGTTCGGCCAGGATCCGCAGCGCCTTGGGCATCGCGATCCGGAGGGTGAACTGGGCGACCAGCGCCGGCCGGCCCCACAGCGCCTCGATGCCCCGTACGTCCTGGGAGGCGAGCACCAGGTGGATGCCCTGCGAACGGCCGCGGCG